>JAPVWE010000102.1 GCA_028572035.1 Desulfobacteraceae bacterium
TTGCGACCTGCCATTAGCCCGCTGGGACCAGCACCAATAATGATACAATCGCTTTCCACATATTCTTCAAACTGTTTGGTGAACTCAGTGACTATGGCACGAGTTACCTCCTTTTCCCCTACTGGACTGAACTTTTCCATTTTTACCTCCTTTCCGGATTTTCTATCTCGCCCACATTTCTTGGGCTCTTGAAGTGCTCCATCACCCTTTCACTATATGACGACCACATATTACCCATCTTTTTCTCTCCTGTCTGTTGCTCTTTTATCATCAGCTTTAAGAACTTCATTCATACTACCTGTTCTGTATCCTTCCAGATCAACTGCTACATAAGAATAACCCAATTTCTTAAAGTATAATATAGTTTCTCTCCTTAATTTCTCTTCCAGCAATTTAGGTATATCCTCCTCCAGGACCTCTATTCTGGCTATGTTGTCATGGTGTCTTACCCTTACCTGAGTTATGCCAGACCTCCTTAAGAACCTCTCCGCCTTAGCAACCTTGATGAGATTTCCGCTGGTTATCTTCATCCCGTATGGAAACCGGGATGCAAGACAGGCAAAAGAAGGTTTGTCCCAAGTAGGCAAGTCCATGCGTTTACTCAGAGAGCGAATATCTTCTTTGGTAAGCATAGCTTCTTTAAGAGGCGATCTTATCCCAAATTCCCCAGCCGCCTTCATGCCAGGCCGAAAGTCACCCAGATCATCAAAATTCGTACCGTCTAGGACATATTTCAAGTTGTTCTTTCTCGCAATACTTATTAGTGTGGCGAATAGCTCCTTTTTACACCAGTAGCACCTGTCTTTTGGATTACTGACGAATTTGAGATTAGCCATCTCCTGAGTTTCGATGATTCTATGTCTTACCTTCAGACTCCGAGCCAAAGTATCTGCTTGTTCTATTTCCTCGGAAGGATAAACAGAGGACTTTGCAGTAATAGCTAAGACTTCATCTCCCAAGACATCCCTGGCAACCTTGAGTAAAAAGGTGCTATCCACACCTCCTGAGTAAGCAACAAGGACGCTTTCCATTGCAGTTAGTATTTCTTCCAACTCTTTTAGTTTTCTTTCCACTGTAAATTCAAATTCCTCCCCCCTCGCTGAATTCTTTCGAGGCCGCTAAAGATCCTTGAGGGATTTCTCTTCTGTCCTTCTCGAAATATCTATCTAATTCGATAGGCATACCTTCTTTTGATTCTAATTTCTTTATTCTTTCCTCAAGCTTCTCCTGTCCCTCCATTACAATTTGAATGGCATCAGCTAAGAGGCAACCTATGCTTCCAGAACAAATGCGCTATTTTGTGGAGCCAGACAGCATGTAGGCCTGGATAGAAAAGGATAACCTCCAGTAGGCTTTTTGCCGCTGGATCCTTGGCAGATACTGTCTGGATATCCTCTCGCATTCTCTCAAACAAGTCAATTACTCCTTATATTTCTGAAGAATTTTTTGTACTCTGGGTCATCAAAATCTTACCTCCATTGCCCGGAGTGGACAGGCCTTGACGCAGACTCCACAGGCAATACATTTACTGTCATCAAAATGGACCTCTCTGGTTAAGGGTTCAACCAGGAAGGCGCCAGCCGGACAGATAGGAACGCAAACACTGCAATGACTACATCTTCTGTCATTGCGAATAATATCTTGAGATAAAGCCTGTACTTTTACTCCGATCCTTTTTAAATACTGGATGCCCTGTTCATAGTTCTTGTCTTCTCCACTCAGTTCCAAAACCAAGAGCCCCCCTTTTTCTGGGGCAATGTAGGCCTTCAAAATATTGAACTCGAGGTCATAATCTTTGACCAACTTATATACTATTGGCTGATCCGCAAGTCTATGCGGAAAATGGAGCACTATCCTTTTAGTAATCATCTCTACTGCCTCCAAAAGAGTAGGGAGGCGTAGAGGGGGATTTTTCCCCGTTTACGCCTCCCATTCTTTCATCTCCTGTTACTTTTGAACAGGCCTTTCCTTCAGGGGATTAAAGGTATATCCAGTGTCTGGCCCAGGTAGATAGGCTACAGGCTCGCTCAGAAGAAAATCACCCTTCTTGATCCACTCCTTCAAGATATTGGCAATCTCCACTGCCTTGGGGTAGCTGGAGAGGTTTCCTGTAGGAACCTCCTTGCCTTGAGTAACAATCTTCCCGCTCTTGAGCTGGGCATAGTCTACCTCACCGAGACTCCCCTTTTTTCCTTGGGGATAGGCCTCACTGTAATCGACGATCTGAGTATATATGTCATCGTCTTTCACCGCAGTATATTGGCATATCTCCTCATTAAGGATGGGGATGGGAATACCAATACCAACGGTAAGAGTTGTTCCATAGCCTTGCATGGATGTTCCTGCCAACCATTCAGGTCTCATCTGTTTTAAGTCTCCAAGAACGGCCAAGGCTCCAGCGGGTGCACAGGGTGTGCCATTTTCTTTGCGTGGCACTGAGGGATTATGCTGTGTCCCTTGCCAGACCACATAGCCCACTCCACCCCCCAAGAAGATCCTTGTGCCAATGCCAATCGACTTATAACAGGGATCATTTAATAGAGGAGAGAGTTGGCCAGCACTGCAATAGTTGGCATTGCCCAAATTGGGCTTAAGCGTCCCCATATAGGTATAGATAACCCTGTCAGACAGATTTACAGCCACATTGTAGTTCTGGTAGCTGTTCCTGGGGTTAAAGAGCACTGCCTCGTTGAGGTCCTTGATATTTATCAAGGTCTCTAATTCTTTCCTTGGATAACAATCTGTACCATAGGCAGTGGCTGCCAACTTCAGATCCTTGCCGGCTACCAGATCTTCAATCGCGTGGCCGCCGCCATATCTGAACTCACCAGGAAAGACCTTATTCCGTGGGTCATCATCAGGTAAGGCAGTTGCTCCAATGTAGACATCTACAGCAGCAAAGCCGGCATAAACCGGGACATCATTCAGATATGCCCTGCCTCCCCCAAGTTTTATCTTCGGTTTGGCGTGCCCAATATTGAAATAGGCGCCAGATGAACACATTGGGCCAAAGGTACCGGTTGTAACCACATCTACCTTCTGGGCTGCCTTCTTTACTCCTTGCTTCTCGACAATGTCGATAATCTCCTCGGCAGTCACTACCACTGCCTCTCCTTTTTTGATCTTTTCGTTGATTTCCTTGATTGTCTTTGCCATTCTTATACCTCCGCATTGATAATTATCCTTTTTTCTGAATCTATCACCCAATATCTGCCCCTCAAGGGCCTAGGCATAATCCATAGCATTGCCACCACCTGCCTTTCGATTCTAACCGCTCTAAGGTTTCAGTCTTCTTGAAACAACTCCGTAGAAAGGTACCTTTCTCCTATATCCGGCAAAATTACCACAATCAGTTTGCCCATGTTCTCTTTTCTCTTACCTACCTCTATATATCACGTGATGTCGGATAATGGTCGCTGGATACTTGATAATAGGGAATCCCTTTTTGTTTTGTCCAGTATCGAGTATCAAGCATCAAGCATCGCTCCGCCTTCGCGGCCCGTACCGGCCCGGGGAGGCGGAGCTTCGCTATATTCTATACCTTTGAATTTCATCATACGGCATAGACTCAGTTAAGATCATGCCTATCTTTCCATCGGGCAATATTCGATTCGTTATCTTCACTGTGCCGTCCATTCCACCATCACAATAGCGGGCGACTATACTGACGCTCTCTTGGATATCTTCCTGATCCAAATGGCCTCGGCCGATTCCAATTGGACCCTTTACCTCCGCAGGCCCGAAGCAAACATCATCTCTCTTGGCCAGCCTCAACAATCTCTCATTCTCCTCTTTATTTCTGCCAACAACAAGTTTAGCCTGCGGCATAAGCCGAAAATGTCTGCCTAGCTTTAGCAGGTCAATGTCATTTAAGGTAATCTCAGAATGAGCCATAAGATCTCTCATCCGCCGGGCAAATCCGGGGTCGGTTAAAAGGCAACCACCAGCAGGGCAGGGATAATCTACAATTCCATATTTGGCGGCTAGGCCCATCTGTGGCTTTCGAGACCGGCCAGTGATTTCTAGTAACCTTTCTCGATCTATCCAACCCTCTTTTTCTGGAATTGAGGGTGAGAGTAACTTAGCTGATAAAGGGCGCAAAATTAGCCCTTCTAAGCCACTTTCTCTTTCTATTATCCTAAGGGCTGTTCTGTGCTGCGACATTGGCCTTTGTCCCAGTACCTCCCCGGTGACTATAAAGGATGCACCGATCTTGCGCATGTATTCACCGGCCTTCTGTATCTTAATGATCCTGCAATCGATGCAGGGGTTCATCCCTGACCCATATCCGTGTTTAGGATTCCGCACCATTCTCAGGTATTCATCCCCCAATGAGATCCGCTTGAGCGTGATACCTCCCAGTTTCTTCACAGCGGTGATAGCCGCCGCGCATCCTGCCTTTTTCGGGGTACAGGTGCAGAAAGGGGAGATAAAGTTGATAGCATACAGCTCAATTCCCTGCTCCAATATCAGTTTGGCGGCAAGAGTACTGTCCAGTCCTCCGGACAGGAGCCCGACTGCCTTTATTTTTGTCTTCCGGACACTCACCATTTTGAGGCTACAGCAAATAAGAGAAAACCTCACACGATCGGCAAATCTTCATCTTTTCCTGCCAATTCATCTGAACCGTGCCTTCACAAATGGTGCCGTTAATAAACCAGCAGAGCCTTCCGGCCTGGAACTCCCAGGCCGGACATTGTTGCCTTCGCTCAGAAGGACACCTCTTTATAACCCAGCACGGCTTTCGGCTTCTATTGCTCCCTTTCATACTGGAGACTAAGAAAAAAATCTGACGCTCCACATGGGCTGGCACCGATCGCCATCCCTGTTCATAGCTATGGACAGCTTTGAGCGAGGTGCCCAAAAGCTCGGCCAGTTGTTTCTGGGTCTTGCCCAGCTTCTTACGAGCCTGTGAAAACACTCCACTGTCCATAGGCGCCTCCAATAACGTTTTGTTTGAATACATACTGAAAAAACTTTGTATAAAATACCACAATGTGGTATATTTGTCAATAAAAAAAGATTGTTTTTAAATGGCTATAAGATGAGTTGGTGTGAAAGGGGTTCTTTAGATCTTGAAACACTAGATCATGAATGGCTATTATGGCTCTAGCCTGGGCGGAGGGAAATTGGGAGAGCGAGAGTGACAACCCATGAAAGCACCCAAAAAAGATGTAATAGGTTGTTAAACTCAATGT
>JAPVWE010000103.1 GCA_028572035.1 Desulfobacteraceae bacterium
TTAAAGCCCAAATATTTGACCACCTTCATCTGAGCCCTATAGATATCGCCTTGAAGAAATTGTCATTACCATAGATATTATTGAATGTTTATCATGTGGCCTAAAGAACAATTAGGCCTCAACTTTTGAACGTTACTAATCGTTTAGGCTTACAATAATTGACCATTTTTTTCGAGCATAGGCCAAAATGGGTTCCTTATATCTTTGTTCTGCTATCCCTGATCTTGCTGTCTTTAAGTATTGGCAAGGGACAAGAATGGAATCCGGCAGGAAAGCTTGCAGTCGAGATAGCCGCCCCTTTTCAAAAGTTTTTTGTGGGGACGATATCTATAACAAGGGATATCTGGAGAAACCATTTTTTCTTAGTTGAGACACGCCAAGAGAATTTACTTCTTGAAAAAGAGATAGACCTCCTCAAGATCGAAAATAGCAGGTATCAAGAGCTATTGTTAGCTAATAAGCGCCTCCAAAAACTCCTAAACTTTCAAAAAAACACTGATGAACCTCTTTTGCCAGCAAGGGTGATTGGGTGGGATTCAAGCGGATTGTTTAAATCCATAATTATAGATAAAGGGGAAAAGGATGGTCTTAGTATGAATATGCCCGTGGTTAACTCAGAAGGAGGTGTTGGAAGGGTGGTATCTGTCTCTCCTAATTATGCCCAGGTACTGTTGATTACAGATCAAAACAGTGCTGTTGATGGGTTGGTTCAGAGATCAAGAGGGAGGGGAATGGTAAAAGGAATGGGATCAGGTGAATGTTATTTTGATTATGTAATAAAAACATGTGACATAAAAAGAGGTGACACTATTGTGACCTCAGGATTGGGAAGGATATTCCCCAAAGGTCTTTATCTGGGCATAGTTAAAGAGATTAATGATTCCCCCAATAAGCTATTCAAGGATGTTAGGGTAACCCCGGCTGTAGATTTCTCTAAGTTGGAAGAGGTTCTCATTGTTTTGAGATCAGGTTTTGTGCCTTTAACAAGACCGGAGATTGAATAAAACATATAGTAACTGTTGAGGTAGCCGCCAAGGCACCAAGACCCGCCCGCTTCCGAGTTCCGGAATTCGGAAACTCGCCTAAGGCGAAACCGATGGCGGGCAGGCACAAAGAATAGATATGAATTTTACGCCCTTATCTGAAAAGGAAGAACGCATTGCAAGAAAAACAGTACATTGGTCTTAATGTGCCCCCCATCAAAATGGGTATTAAAAGAATAATTCCATAATCTTAGTGCCTTGGTGTCTTAGTGGCTGAATAGTTACAACATGTATATAATTTTATCAAGGTATTGGAGTGGGGATCAGGGCTTATTTAAAGCTATGGAAAGAGGATGATGTATTTTTCTATCCCCTAATCTGGTTAACATGTGGTCTTTTTGTAATCTTAAGGAGAAGCATAAACCATCTTCTAGGCATTGAATGGCTGGATATAGATCTAATTCCTGTCTTTCTCATATACCTCATCGCCAAGGATCAAAGTTTTATGGCCGGTTGCCTCGCTTTTTTTATGGGGATGTTGACAGACACATTCGCTCCATGCCAGTTTGGTTTGTTTGCCTTTGTCTATTCTGCTATTATTTTTGGAATTAATCACTGCAGACAATTCTTGGATTTCAACAACATCAAGACCGCAATCTTGTTTGTGGTCATTTTTCTTTTGATCAAGTGGTCTTTTCTCATGATTATAATTAGGCCTTTCCCTTTAGGGCAATTTAGTCCTTTGATTTCCTTTATCCTGGTATCTATTTCTGTTCTGTTAACAAGCATGATTACCCCATTTTTATTCTATTTCCTAAATCTGGTAAGAGGAAAAGAGTACCGGGATTATCCCTGAAAGGGCACTTTGGTCACCTTATAGCTATTTTTGATGACTAACCATGGTATGGCGCCCAGATTTTGATACCATTGAAACCGAGGTATACCAGAAACGCCTAACAAGGTTAACCTACTTGGTCCTTATTGTGTTTGGCGTTTTGTTGGTAAGGTTGTGGTTTTTGCAAATCATCAATGGTGCCAGATATAGGATACAATCAGAGAACAATAGAATAGACTTAAGGGATGTTTTACCCTTTAGAGGATTGGTTTTTGACAGGAATGGCCAACTATTAGTTGACAACAGGCCGTCCTTTATCTTAGGGGTGATTCCAGAGGATATCAGAGAGCTTGATGGTTTAATAGGAGATCTATGCAGATTGGTCGAAATCGATAGCCTATCTGCTAAAAGGAGGACAAAAGAGGCTCTAAAACGTGATCCTTTCAACCCTGTTTACATAAAAAAGGACCTAACCAGGGATGAGTTAGCCAGAATAGAAACTAATATTTTGAGCATGCCAGGTGTAATTATCGAAGCGAAGCCTAAAAGGCATTACCTGTACAGCACCCTCGCTGCCCATCTAATTGGTTATCTTGGTGAAATTGATAGAGAACAACTTAATAGGGAGGAATACAGGGAGAATAAGCCCGGCGATTTTGTGGGAAAATTCGGCATAGAGAAAAAATGGCAAAAATATTTGAATGGTGTTAGGGGAGGGCAACAGGTTGAGATAGATGCCACTGGTAGGAGATTGAGAGTGCTCTACCAAAAGGAGGCAGAGCCAGGATCTAATATTTATTTAACGATAGATAAGGATCTTCAGATGTTGGCCGAGAAAGCCCTCTATGATAAAGCTGGTGCTATTGTTGCCATGAAGCCAGGCAGCGGAGAGATATTAGCTATGGCAAGTAGCCCAGCGTTTGACCCCAATGACTTTGCCAAAGGGATGGATAAGAAGGGATGGCAAAGATTGGTCTCTAATCCCTACTTTCCGCTACAAAACAGGGTAATATCAGGACAGTATCCACCAGGTTCTCTTTTCAAGGTGGTAATAGCTCTGGCAGGATTACAAGAAGGAGTAATTGATCCCAATGAAAAGATATTTTGCGGAGGAAGTTATAGTCTTAAGGGGAGGGAATATCGTGATTGGAAAAAAGGGGGGCATGGTTATGTAGATCTACACAGGGCGCTGGTTGAATCATGTGATATCTACTTTTATAAAATGGGCCAAAAAATAGGCATTGATACCATCGCAAGATATGCCAAGAGACTTGGCTTTAACTGCAAGACAGGTCTTCAAATAGGAGATGAAAAACCAGGGCTTATTCCGGATAAGGCCTGGAAGTTAAGGCGATGGAATGCTCCATGGGAACAAGGAGAGACATTGTCTGTAGCGGTTGGGCAAAGCTTTACCCTTACAACGCCTATTCAAATAGTAAGATTTATGTCTGCCCTTTTTAATGGGGGTATTCTTTTTAGACCACAGGTAACGAACTGGATAGGGAGAAGGAATAAGGAAACAATTTTTGAATTTAAACCTGATGTAGCAGGCCACTGGGGTCTGAAAAAAGAAAATATGGAATTGGTGAAAAGAGCCCTGATTGGTGTTGTGAATGAGCTTCATGGAACGGGAAAGAGGGCAAAGCTTGATAAAATAAGGGTTGCTGGCAAGACAGGAACTGCCCAAGTGATTGCTCTACCACAAGAAGAAGAGGAATCTGTACAGGAAAGAGAGATTCCATACAAGTTTAGAGACCATGCATGGTTCATGGCGGTTGCTCCTGCTGAAAATCCGGAGATAGCATTGGCCATTCTTGTAGAGCACGGTGGTATGGGAGGAGTTGTGGCGGCCCCGATCGCAAAAGATATGTTCGAGAGTTATTTCAATAAGGTGAAACCTTAGGTGCTTCCCCCCAATTGGAGTAATGGAATACTGGAGTGATGGGTGAAGTTGTACTGAAAAACTGCATTCCTCGACGTTAAATCAATAGGGGGAAAGCGATTTTATAAGGATGTGGCACGAAAGGAGCCATGAAGTAGCATGTTCGATCGCCGATTGATACATAACTTTGATTGGATACTGCTGGGCCTGTTGATACTCATAGGATTTATGAGTGTTTTTAATCTTTACAGTGCCGCCCATTCGATTAGGTCTATGGGGGGAAGTCAGATTTATGTAAAACAAATCTGTTGGTATGCTATAGGTTTTTTGATTCTTTTTTTGATGACAACTTTTGACTATCATATCTTGGAACGATTTGCTTACCCCTTGTTTTTTATCTCCCTGATCTTTCTCGTGGTCGTTCTAAAGATAGGCAAAGTTACACATGGCTCTCAACGGTGGTTGAGTTTTGGTTATTTCTATGTCCAACCTTCGGAGATCGTCAAGATATCCCTTGTTATTGTTCTTGCCAAATATTTTTCTGAGGCAGAAAAGATGGGAGATTACCGGCTTAGAGAACTTCTGAGACCCTTTATCTTGATTGCCATCCCTTTCATGCTGATAGTCTACGAGCCTGATCTGGGAACGGCCTTGATATTGCTCATAGTTTCCTTCTCAATCATTATCTTTGTTAATGTAAATTGGAAATCGATACTGATATTCTTGTCCACAGCTGTGCTGGCAGCACCCCTTTTCTGGATTACGCTTCAGGAATACCAGAAAAAACGGATAATAACATTTCTGAGTCCTGACCTTGATCCCTTGGGTGCTGCCTATCATGTTACCCAGTCGAAGATTGCTATTGGTTCAGGCCTCTTTCGGGGGAAGGGTTTTCTTAAGGGGACTCAAACAAGATTACATTTTCTGCCGGAACAACATACAGATTTTTCGTTCTCTGTTTTGGCAGAGGAGTGGGGATTTGCAGGCTCAGCCATACTCTTGTTTCTGTATCTATTCTTAATCTTATGGTGCCTCAACATTGCCAAAAACAGTAAAGATAAATTTGGTACCCTTATTGTTGTGGGTATTGTTGCATCGATTTTCTGGCACCTAACTATAAATGTCAGCATGGTCACTGGTTTACTCCCTGTAGTCGGGATACCATTGGTTCTCTTTAGCTATGGGGGCTCATCTGTAATCTCCACTATGGCCGCTATGGGTTTGATAATGAATGTAAGTATGAGGAGGTTTATATTTCAGAAATGATTGGTAACGTTCAAGAGTTGAGGCATTGATGGTTAATAGGGTAATGAGTGTTTCTGAAAGGCGATATCTCAAAGGAAATTCCACCGTGTTCTGCAGTGGTCAAATATTTGGGGTTTGCTCCACAAAGCCCCTTGGAATCTGCAAATG
>JAPVWE010000104.1 GCA_028572035.1 Desulfobacteraceae bacterium
GTTTGTATGTTCCATTTCTCCATTTCTTTCTTTGGGGGTATGTATGGCGGAGAGAGGGGGATTCGAACCCCCGGTACCACTTTTGGTAGTACACGCGATTTCCAGTCGCGCTCCTTAGGCCAACTCGGACATCTCTCCATGATTTCGCTAAGGCGAAATACTTTTGACCTTTAGCCTTTGGCGTATAGCTTTATTTTTTCAGCTCGTAGAGGGAAATAGTTAGTTACAATATCTGATCGTCCCAAGAGCTTTTAGCTATAAGCTAATTGTGAAATTTAACAAAGGTTAAATTTCCTGGCGGAGAGGGTGGGATTCGAACCCACGTGCCACGCTATTAACGAGACAAATCGATTTCGAGTCGACCCCGTTACGACCACTTCGGTACCTCTCCTAGCCCTACCTCTTTTTTCGAAAAAAATCCTGCATAAGTTCTCGGCATTCTTTTTCCATTATACCAGGGATTACTTTTACTCGGTGATTTAGGCTTCCGTCATCAGATAGGTTGTACATTGAGCCTGCAGCTCCGCCCTTTGGATCAAAGGCCCCAAAAACGAGCATATCCAATCGGGCATTAATAATGGCACCCATACACATTGGACATGGCTCAATGGTTACAACCATGGTTAGCCCATTCAATCGGTAGTTTTCAACGAGCTTTGCTGCCTGCCTGATAACCAATATTTCTGCATGAGCAGTGGGATCATTACGTGAAATACACCTATTATGGTCTCTAGCTAAAACCTTGTTGGATCGGCCTATGACAAGTGCACCCACTGGAACCTCCCCACCCAGCCATCCTTTTTTGGCCTCTTTCATGGCCTCTCGCATAAAATGGTAAAGGTCCAAGGTGTATCTTGCTTATTATTTTAACGGCTACACAGTGAATAACCCCGCCCACAGGGCGGGGCATCAACACCAAGTCCCTGAAGAGGGAGCCATTCATCCCCGTGCACAGCACGGGGTATTCTGACAAAATTGCATAAACGTCAGATTTTTAAGCCAGGTATCAACTCAGTCTCGGAATATTGTGTTCTTTGATTATCCTTTAACATTTCCTTATCAGTGAGTCAACTTGATAGTAATTCCTTGAGCGTAGCCAAAACTTGCCCTGGTGAGAAGTGTGTCTTACTTTCACTTATGGCTGTGTTAAGATTAACACAAATTAAGCTAAAATAAGCAAAAAGTTTTATAACCTATTGTAATTTCATAATAAATATATTCAATTATAGTTGGCATAATAGTTGCTTAATGAAAGATAGTCTGGAATGTTCGTTTACTAATTGGAAATTTTTTCCCTAAAAAAACTAGTTAGGAGAAAAGAGGAAAATATATTTTATGTGACGGCATTTCCGGACAATATAGATAGCCCCGGGTTTATACCCCGGGGCTATCTAGTTGGGAGAGTTTCTGTTCGACTATCTTAATATCCTCTGGTGTGTCTACCTCAGTAGAATCAAATACGGTTTCTACCACCCTTATTTTAAAGCCATGTTCCAATGCCCGTAGCTGCTCAAGTTTCTCAGCTTCCTCTAATATGCCATAGGAAAGGCCTGTGAATGTTAACAAGAATTCTTTCCTATACACATAAAACCCCAAGTGTTTGTAATGGATAGCCTTTGATTCTTGATCACGACAGAAAGGGATAGGCGAGCGAGAAAAATATAACGCAAACCCATTGTTATCAACAGCTACCTTCACGGTATTTGTATCATGTAGCTGTCTATCATCCTTGATTCTATACATGAGGGTAGACATGGGGATTGTCGGGTCTTCTATAAGGGGCCGTATAAGGTCAGATATTATTGATGGCTGAAAAATAGGTTGATCGCCCTGTATATTGACTACTATGTCTCGATCCGCAAGATTGATCTTTTCCGCCGCTTCAGCAATCCGGTCTGTTCCTGACAGATGCTTTCCATCTGTTATGATGGCCTGACCACCGAATTCTGTAACACAGTTATAAATCCTTAGATCGTCGGTTGCCACATATATCTCATCCAGATCTGGGCACCCTTTGGACCTCTGGTAGACATGTTGGATCATAGGTTTTCCTGCAATCAGGGCCAGTGGTTTTCCCTTGAAACGTGTTGATTGATACCGTGCGGGTATAAAGGCAACTATCTTCACGATCTATCCTGTAGTTTAAGGTCTTTTAGTTTGATTTTCCTAACAAGCTATGTACGCTACTGTAAATAGAGATAAATATCAAGGAAACTGAGAGGTTCTAATAGTAAGCTTTTTAGGCAGAACAATTCATAGAGAGGTAATCGTGGTGAAGGTAATAGGAATATATGGAAGCCCCAGGAAGAAGGGGAATAGCGATTTGCTTCTTGATAGTGCCCTTAGGGGAGCACAGGAACAAGGCGCTGATGTCAAAAAGATATATGCCAGAGATTTAAAGATCTCCGGTTGCCGAGGGTGTGATGGATGTGAGAAAAGCGGTAAGTGTGTAGTTCAGGATGATATGCAGGATATTTATCATTTTTTGGATGATGCAGGTGTTATTATCTTATCCTCTCCTATTTTCTTCTATGGTCTAACTTCCCAGATAAAAGCCTTGATTGACCGCGGCCAGGCCATGTGGTGGAAAAGAAAGTTGAGCAGAGGCAGCAAAGATAAGAAAAAGAATTATGGAGGCAGAGGATACCTAATTGCTGTAGGTGCGACCAGAGGCCAAAACCTCTTTGAAGGAGCCCAGTTGACAGCCAGGTATTTCTTCGATGCATTGGGTATGAGCTATGAAGGGGGTCTTTTTTTTCGAGGAATCGAATCTATGGGGGCTGTAAAGGAACACCCTGAAGCGTTGCAAGAGGCCTATGATTTTGGGAAAGAGGTGGTTACAATTGGTTAGAGATGTTTCATAAGACAGCAGAGCTCCTAACCAGAGAGCTAATGGCTCATTTTACGTTGACATATGTATAAAACCCCCATAAATTAGCAATACTAACAGCCAATTATTCAAGATGACGAGGTAGTATTATGGGCCCAGCAGAGATTGTAGCTGTGTTAGAGAATTGTGAGTTTTTTAGGGGATTGAACAGGGATGAAATTGAAAAGATAGCGAGCCTCGGTCATGTCGAGATGTATGAGGCTGGAGAGAATATATTTAACCAGGGAGATTTTGGGGACAGACTTTATATGATCGTTGATGGTCATGTATTCCTGGAAAGATCTATTGACTTAGGCACACGCAAGGGAAATGCGATTATTAGCCTTTTGGGGAAAGGAAGGGCTTTGGGCTGCTGGTCAACCCTACTTGGAGAAGCTCACAATTTAATGTCATCTGCAATATGCACGAAACCTACAAAGGTAGTTGTTATTAAGGGTCCAGCCCTACGAGAGATGATGCTTGATAATTTTCAGCTCGGATTTAAGGTTCTGGAAAGACTCTGTTTTATACTTCGAGACAGAATCCAGGGTGCATACGGGGCCATGGAGAACATTTAGGCTCACCCTATTCATCTCCATCAATGTTGATCGGTAATGCCCCCTGTGTCCTTAGGTCCTCGATCTTATTCAAAGGCCTTTCGAGTTGCCGCCGTCTGGTCGTCGCAAGTAATTCATATTCTTTTTGTGTATCCTCAATCCTTTTACCCAACAATTCTAGCTTCTTCACGAACTCATCCCACTGCTTTTTAAATACACCTAACAATGATAGTATCTCATTGGATGTCTTCTCCAGGGCAAAATTATCTACCGCCTGCCTGATGACAGCCAGAACCGCGAAAAGGGTTAGAGGCGAGCAAAAGATCACCCTGTTTCTTATTCCCTCATCAAGTATGGAGCTATCCTGTTCGTGAATAAAGGAGTAGATCTGTTCATTGGGGATAAACAGAAGCACATAGTCAACAGTATTCTGCTCGGGATTTATGTATTCCCTGGTGGTAACCTCCTTAATTCTGGCCTTGACATCCCTTAAGAAGTCATTTCGAAATTTTACCTTCTCTGCTTCTGAGTCAGTTTCGAGAAATCTGATATAGTTATCTAAGGGGAACTTGACATCCATGTTCAGTCTTAAGTTCTTGGGAAGGAGGAAGGTAAAATCTGGTCGCAAGCCAGATCCGTTGATAGCCTTTTGCTGGAGATAGTTCACATTTTCGATAAAACCTGCCAGACGTAAGACATCTTCTGCCATCCTTTCCCCCCACTGACCTCTTGCCTTTGTGCTTGCCAATGCCTCGCGCAGCAATGTGGTGGTTTGCATCAGGGCTGTTGTCTGCTGAGAAGCTGTATTAAGTTGACTTGCAAGTTCTCCAAATTTTTTTGCTCTATCCTTTTCAAGCTCTTTCATTAGTTTGGAAACATCTTCGAGTTTAGATGTCATCTGATGCAATTGCTGGTCAATCAGGCCTTTTTTTGTATCGAATTCTTTAAGACTGATTTCTCTTTCTGATTCCAGACGAGCTTTGGCCAACTTTAGAAATTCCTCGGTTGACTTTGATAATGCATCAAGGGAGAGGCCTCCAAAGCTTGCCTTAATATTTTCAATTATTGAGTCAATGTTCGCCTTCCTTTGGGTCTCACTCTCGCGGAATAATTCTTCGGCAAGCTCTTTGGCTGTTTTTCCTTGTATTAATCTCAATAAAAGCGCTGCCAATAGACCAAGCACAAATCCTATCGTCATCCCTATAAGAGCAGATAACCAGTCCATAGAATCCTCCTCAAGGAGTATTGCCTGTTATCTCGGAAGATGCATGCCACCTGGCAAAATAGGCATGAACATTTTTCCTATCCAGATGGAATCTCGGGAAAAGAGTACTTAAGGTGACCTTTTTGATATTCCTATATTTTATCCTAACGATACCTATACAATATCGTAAAGGAGAAAAAAAGTCTTAATGTGAGAAAGGTTTGCATTGTTTACATTCACCCATTGCCCGGAAATGCACATGCAACTGAGTGGGGTTTCCTTTTTCTACTGACCTCAATGGGTACCCCGCTGCTCCCAGCCGATTTTCGTGCAGAAACAATGGGTTTTCATCAAAATTAAGAGAACTCCAAGCAACTGACTATTGACAATGGAGTGCAGAGATTATTAGAATTCAAGTAACATTTTAGCTCTTTGA
>JAPVWE010000105.1 GCA_028572035.1 Desulfobacteraceae bacterium
TCCCTGGCCCAGACCTGGCTTTCGTAGACCTCAGAACTATATGAAGTCGTCGCGCCAGGGCGGGCTTGGTGGCTACCTGAACAGTTGGGATTAGACTGATAATTTTCTCGAGCGACTGGAGATAATAGAAAATATGGCAGGCAAGACTACAATGGAAGCAAAAAGACAGGTACTGATGCCAATACATGCCACATATCCCATGCTCCTTAATCCAGGATAATGTGAAAGGGAAATGGAGCCGAAGCCTACCAAGGTAGTAAGAGAGGTTAGAATAACAGCCCTGCCGGTTTGACTTACCTCCTCTAACATATTATCATTCTTGGCCTGCCTGAAGGCATTGACTAGATGAACCCCGTCATCTATGCCAATTCCGACAATCATGGTAAGCACAATACAGTTAAGAAAATTGAAATCGAGGTGAAAGATGACCATTATGCCGGATAAGGTCGCCAGACCAACAATAAGAGGCAGAGTTGATAAGGCCAGTAATCTCAGACTTCGATAATAGATTAGAAGGACAACTACGATAATCAACCCTACCAACCACATGCTGGACTTCAGATTCTTGATGATGATTTCCTTTAAATCTCCAGTGAGCAGATTGGTGCCGGTGAGTTTATAGGAATCCTTTCCAATTCCTTTATCCATCAGTTTCCGGACGATCATATCTTTTATCTCTTTTGTGTCAGCACTGGACCAAAGGTCCTTTCTAGGGATAACATAGGTGACCAGCTTGTAAGACTCGCCCTTCCTAAGAACAAATAGCCTTAAGAAACCACCCATCTCTGTATTGAGAATCGATGAAGGAAGAAGGATCTTTTTTGTTGAAAATGCTTTTGATAAAATCTTGAAATATTCATCGTAAAGGTCTGACCTTTCAAAACCATTTTCTTCCAGCGCCTTATTAAAGGTCCTTCTTATACGTCTCGGATTGAAATATTCAGGGTGCTTCGTGATAAATTCTCTGTTAATCATCTGTTGACCGGGGGAAGGCAGGTAATCGCTGATCGATTTAACTCCAGCGATAAGGCCTGAACCGTCTAATTCCCTCAATGCCTTATGTATGGAGGCATTGATCTCCATAAGATCGGACTCGGAATTACCCTCGACGACCAGAAGGACCTGCCCGGTTGAACCTCCAAGCCAGCGTGTAACCTTCTCCTGGAGAAGGAGCAAGGCGTGATCCGCGCGGCGAAAATTCCTAAGGTTTTCATCGAAACCTATGTTCATGCCCATGATCCCTAACAGACATATAATCACAAAACTAATAGTAAGTAGAGTCCTGGGAGATTTCCAGGTCATATCCAAGAAGGCCTTTAAACCAAAACCGGCCACGGTAACATCTCTGCCACTGCCCCTTTTCTGAGAGAAATAGACGAGAAGAGAGGGAAGCAAAAACATCATAACCACCAGGCACAAGAGGATCCCTGTGCCGGTAAGAATGCCAAGCTCCTTGAACCCTCTGAAGTCGGATAGCGCAATGGCATAGAATGCAAACGCCGTAGTTATGCCCCCAATGAAGATACTTCCACCTGTTTTTTGGAAGGTGTGCTTCAGGCGGGTACATGCATCTGAGCCTTTTTCATCTTGACCAAAATAACGGTTGAGAATATGGATGGCAAAATCGATCCCAATGCCTATTAAGACAGCAGAGAATACACAGGTGAGAATATTTAGATGATGAAATACAATTCTGGCAAAGCCAAGTGTCCATATGAGGCTGATGGCAAGAGGAATGGCAACATAAAAGATGACCCTTGCCCTTCGGAATGAAAGACCAAAGAGAATCAGCACCCCTAAGAAAGAAGTCATGATTGTAACCTTGATGTCTCTTTTGGTAGTAGCCTCGTCACTAATGGCAATCGGATGACCTCCTGTATAGGATATCTTGAACCCTTTAGCCGAATCTTCATATTTCTCCGATAATTCTGTGAGAGAGATCTTTTCCAGATCACGCATCTCTGCCATCAGTCTTTTGCTGAAGGTGAGATCCTGAGGTGGTTTTTTTGGCTCAATAAATAAGAAATAGGTTCTCTGATCTTTGGTGCAATAATATCCTCGGTATGGTCCGACAGGTTTTTTTGCTGGGGGAGCAGGTAAACTGGAGATTAATAAATCCCTGAGCCTTAAAGGGTCAGTATAAATTACCTCTTTCATTGCCATACCGAATGGGGTCATCAATAGCCTTTTATTCTCGCGAATCTGCCTGTGGATCCCCGCATCAGACAACTTTGACGCCAGTCCTTTTAGATCACTTCTCTTTAGAATAAGCGGGAGATACTCCATTAATGCCTGACCAAGGGAGCCCGGTTGAGACTCTCTGCTTTTATATTCAACCTCATTGATTAATTTACTCTGCCTGAGATTCTTGGCTAAAAGATCAACAAAGGATTCAGTTTTCCTCTGGTTAAAACCTGGTGGAACCTCAACCAGGGCAACCAAAACCGATAGAACCCCAAAATCTTCGGAAATCTCAAAGAAGGTCCTGACACTTGGATTATCCGAAGGGAGAAGTGAGCGGAGATTAAGCTCGAGTTTTAATTGGGTAGTCAGAATAATGGCCAATAGAGTCAGGATGCCAGAGAGGATAATGATATACTTATGAAAGCGAAATATGAAAAGGTGCAATAAGAATGACCTCTTGATCTATTACTCTTTACCTTGAAATGGAAAAACCCTTTCTCTTGTTGGTTCCAACCAGTGCCTGGTTAATGATGAGGGTCTTTATGAGTGTCTTCCGATGGTGTGGGTTAGTGTCCTGCAATATCTTTTTTGTGACGGTTAAGCTGGGATGGTTGCTGTCAAATATTTCCTTTATCCATCTTATCTTTTTCACGTAATAATCCTTTTTTGCCAGCTTTTCTGCCAACAAGGCAATAAGCGAATAGGACCACCTGAAAACCCTTTCGTTTTTTATCCAGGAAAGGCTGGCAAACAGCAAATTAATAGCACGAACCAACAGATCTCGTTTAACCTTGGCTAACACCTGTTTCATCCCCGTTTTCAATATATGCGCTCATCTATTAACAAAAAGATCCTTTAATTGCAAGATAGCCTCACCCACACCAAAAAGAAAAATACATCCTGATATGCTGCCCACAATCAAAAGCGGATAACTGATCTGCTTAGGCAGTCTTAAGAGCTTTGACAAAAGAACCCCACTCCACATACCACAGCCTTTAAGCGGCAACAGTGTAATAGCCACAACCCCAGGTGTTCCCATGACCTGTACCCAACGGAAAAGCCTCGATTTGCGAAGCCTCTTCTCTTTCTTTGTGGCTCTTTCATAGAGTTTCCGCATAAATACCCCCTTAGAGATCGTGCCGTAAAGATAATAGAACAAAGGAATTTGCAGCGTATCCAACATAACAACTACAGGCAATAAAAGAGTGATTCCGAATCCCAAGAATTGAGCGCTTAGGATGGCAACCGGCCTGCCTCCCAATATATAAAGTGGGATAAAATAGATCACAAAATGATCGGCAAGATTGTTTTTCAAGAATATAATAGCGTCAAGCATGACTTTGGATGCCCATTGTACCTATGAGGCCTTTTGAAATCAATCTTTACTTACCTTCTCTAAAACAGCCGACACAGATGTAAAATCAAAGTCATCCAGTAATCGGGCAAGCCTTTTTCCTGTCCTCTCGATTCGTGCATCCAAAACAAACTTCTTAACCAGAGGAAGTCTAATGCGAGGATTATCCAGGTCAAATTCACGAGGGTGGAGGAAGATGACAGCAGGCCGACCCTGATTATTTAGCTTTAGTATGGTGGACCGAATAAGGTTGTAAGGGAAGACTCGCAATCCCCATCCCCCACCCAGGGGGAGATTGACCAGAGGTGTGGTAGCAACCAAGGGAGGAAGTTCCCATAAGTGACCTTGATCGAGTGTCAACCTGTGAGGTATCGTGGCATAATTGGGGTTTCCGATTATGGGTAGGGGTGCCATGCTGGAATCATACTCAAGACCTTCCTGTTGCAAGATATCAAGGGCCCAAAGAGAATCGTCCCGAATTGACCACTCTGGAGCTCTATACCCTTTAACATGGTAACCTGTTATGGCAGATATTATGCTTACGGCCTTTATTAGGTCTTGGCGGAACGTTTCGGGCGACATTGTATAAACCCGCCTGTGGGCATATCCGTGGGTGGCAATTTCATGACCTGCCCTTTCGATTTTTCTAATCAGATCAGGATGTCTTTCAGCAACAAAACCGAGGACAAAGAAGGTGGCTTTGACCCTTTTTTGTCGCAAAACTTCCAGTATCTTCATGGTATTTGTTGTAACTCGACTTTCCAATTGAGGCCAACTGGCTTCAGGTATTAGCTTTTCTACCCCACAGATGTGAAACCAATCCTCCACATCTACGGTCAAGATATTTTCAACGGTCATGGTTTTCTTTTTCTCAGCCGTTGTTTCATGTCCTGGTCATATATAAAAGTCAGGGGAGTCAAGACCCTCCCCAGGACCGGCAGCGGATCCTTACGAGATAATATGTCATAAGCCGTATTCCCATCCCAAAAGTGGAAGAATTCGGGCCAGAGTTTCATACGCCCGGGATTATAAATAAAATGGAGTATATCCCCTGGCAACAGCCACCTGCATCTCTTTCCTATCTGGTAGTGTTCAACTGGTTTAAAGTTTTCACCACGAGACATACGATACAAAAGATACGGAAAATTAACACCCGCTTCTACGGCCAGGGATAATGAGCCCCAGAATCTGGGGTTGATTTCCATTAGTTTTGGGGTGCCATCGCGGGGATCAACCTTGAATTCCACCATAGCCACCCCGAACCAATCAAGAGCATTCAATAAGGCTCGTGCCATATCACGAATATCATCACCTCTGACACTTTCTCGCAGTGTACTAGCACCCCCAGCTACAGGGTATTCCCTCAACCGCTTGTGGACAAAAGAGGCTCTCACCTCTCCTTT
>JAPVWE010000106.1 GCA_028572035.1 Desulfobacteraceae bacterium
GCTGCTCTCTTAACCAGGTCTGGGCCAGGGATTAACACGATTAACAAGATTTTCTTTATATCCTGAACATCCCTGGCCCAGACCTGGGTAAAGCAGTTCGTTGACTGAAGCCGTTATTTAATAGTTAATAACGATACTTAAACGAAACTTCTTACATCGCGCCAGGGCGGGCCTGTCTAAAAAATGGAATTTCCTATACTATCAAGTTAAACAGATATGGACGATACCATAAATAAAATGGTCTGAGTTTCCCGAATGTACTGTTTTATGGAATGAGAGCAAAAATTCTTCTTTTTAGTCCTCTGAGCATTATTATGTAGAGTCTGTATAATAATTAAATTCTTAGAGTAAGATGGTAGCAAAAACAAAAAAGGGGATTGTTGCCAATCCCCTGAGCTGTTGATTCTGGTGGTAGGCACGACGGGATTTGAACCCGTGACCTCTACCGTGTAAAGGTAGCGCTCTCCCCCTGAGCTACGCGCCTATTAACGTCTATCTATCAATTCCCCTATTACCATGTCAAGCGAATTTACTGTTGTCCCCCCTGGCTTAGAATAACCATTCCAATCCTAATATATTGAAGCCCTGAGGCAATGGTCAAGAGGGCTACCAGCCAGAAAGCGTATATTCTAACAAATTCTATATTTAGATAGCCATGTGATAATACAAGTAGAATGGTGGCTGCCTGTATTACTGTTGTTGCCTTGCTCAAGCGTGAAGGGTTGATCTTGACTGGGTAGCCGTTCAGATAGAGTATCAGAACCCCGAGTAAGATAATGACATCTCTGCTTATAGTACAAACCGCCAGCCAGGATGGAATCATCTTCAATACAGCTAACGTAACGTAAGCAGTCATAAGGAGGATCTTGTCGGCCAGGGGATCAAGGTGGGTCCCCAGATTGCTTTTCTGATGGAAAACCTTTGCTATAAAGCCATCCAGGACATCACTGATACTGGCAACAATGAAGATGATGAGAGCGCCTAGGGTCCTATCACTGATCATGTATATTACAAAAATCGGGACAAGAATAATCCGTAAGATGGTAATCAGATTTGGAATAGTCATCTTATAACCAACGTAAATCCCTGGTCACTTAACTCACTAATCTCAAATGAAAAAGGCCTCTTGGGATGTTTCAGTACCTTTTTGGCCAATCTCTTTGAGGTTCCACTTGTTTTCACAGATACCTTTACCAGGTCGCTCTTTAAGCTTCTTTCTAATACTGATTTTATTTCAGGAAAATTCTCTTTTAGGAATTCCTTGAAATCTCGAAGCGCCCTGTAACTCTTAAAACCCTTAACCATTATCGTAATCCTGTTAACAACCTTTTGGCCAGGTTTAACTCCCTCAACAATATGGGGTACCATATCACGAGCCCAGCTGTTAATGGCTGACCCTATTGCACTCTTTTTATCTCTCCTCTTTTTATTCGCTGTCCCTTCCCTGTAACCCTGAGCAATTATTGCTCCATCCATAACCTTCATAGCCCTCAAGAATACCGATGCCCTTGATGCCCCATACAGATTTGCTTCACCGGCTATTACTATCTGGGCAGATAAGAGCTTGCCCCATTTGACTGCTTCTTCAACGGTCAATTTTGCATTGAGCATACCCTCATCGTAGCTTTCTTCCGGAGGGAAAAAGGATCTGTTGATGATCCTGAAGCCCCTGTCTTCAAAGACCCGGCTAAGAGATAGATCCGTCTGGGTGAGTGATGTTTGGCGAGAGGGATCACCCCACCAATAGATAGGTGAAGAACCTTTCTTCTTCTCTGAAACCAGGAAGAGAACATCAATCTGCACGGTATCAGTCTTACGCAATCCCATATTCTTGAGTTTCTGCTCCAATACAGCTTCATTTACCCGAACCTTCATTAATACCCTGACGTATCTGTCAGTCATGAACTCAGAGATTACCTGATAGTCCTGTATCTCCTCCTTTGTTTCTGACAATATTTCTTCATCCAATCTTTGAAAATTATTGGCCATGCCCTTGGATCCCAGTCTTTGGATAAGATATCCCTCAAGGGCCTTTGAAAAGGCCTGGGATATGGCCTCATTTCGAGCAAGGGCGACGTTTTCCTCAACGATTATCCCCGTTCCTGTCACTATTCTCTCACCAGGAACAGCCTCTTTCATCTCCTGAGCTAAAGAATCCTTTATAAGGAGATTCAAGATTAGAGGCAGAAAAAGCAAGAAAAGACAGAGATGCAAAAAAGGTAACGTATTATTAAAAAAACAGGGGAGCTTATCACTCCCCCCTTTATCTTTGAGGTCCTTAATCTTATTCATAAAATAGCCTTTAACAGAGCCCTTAGACTATCTTTAGAGCTTCCTTTAGTTTTCTTATGGATAATACAGCATCAGCACCTAACACACTACCCATAGGGTCAAAGAGGTTTTGTCTGATACCCCCTTTGGCCTCGATAATACCTCTGGTGGTGCATACCATGATTGCATTAAAGTATGGAGCATCACCCCTAACATCATCAAATGGGGAAACATTCCCCACATACTTGGTAGCTAAAGCGGGATCATTGGTAATGGTGCTGATAATATCTGCAATCATCATGGCATAACTTGCCCTGGTAATAAATTCATTTGGGGCAAAGGTTCCATCTGGAAAAGTACCCAGGCCCTTTACTCCCAACCCAATCACTATCTGAACATCGGTCTTTAGCGGATGACCCTGCACATCCACTGGAACTGGTATCTCTTGAGGATAAGAACTCTGCCCTGGCGACTTAAAGGATGCGCCATATTTTTCCGGCCTGAACTTCTCATAGACTGTGCCCAGCTTAAGTTCCTGAATGAAAAGGGCGGCAACATCAACCTTTTTAACCTTTTCCAGAATGGCCACCTTTTTGCCGATTAATGTCTCTGGCATAGCCCTTTCTATTTTTTGAACCAGCTTCAGTTGACGATCTGCCTTGTCTATTAAGGTCTTGTTGATTTCCAAAACCTTTTTGAATGCCTCTTCCGCATCGCTGAATTTATAGGCCTCCTTAAAGGCTATACCCATATAGAAATAGGGATCGGGTAGATCGGGCAAATATGTGAGTGTCTTTCTGGCCTTTTGAAAGTTTCTCTCTACATCCTCCAACCAGTCTTTGCCCTTTTGCTGGGTAAACAACCGCATAATCCCTACATAAGTCAGTGCCCTTTCTTCCTTGGTCTCAGCCAACTGCTTTGCCTGGGACATGGTTTTGAAAGCGGATTTGAAATCTCCTCTATAGCCTAACACCAAACCCAACCCCCTGTAAGCCGGAGAATATTTGTGATCAAGTTCTTTAGCCAGGTTAAATTGCCTTTCCGCATCCGAAACCCTACCACCTTCGAGCAGTTTCATACCGCTAAAAACATGGTGTTCTGGTGTATCGAGAGTGCTTATCGGCGGTCTTGCCTTGGGAGCACAACCACTTATTGTGAGAACAAGACAATAGAAGGCTAAGAAGAGAAAAGAAGTGAACCCACAACTAAAACGCCTCATAACCCCAACCTCCTTTAGATATCCCCCTCATTACAAATTGCATCACATTCTACTGAAATAGTGGCAGCCCGTGTTGGTAACTGAGTCTAAGACAACCATCACCCTTGACTTTTGTAAAAAGGGCATATTTGTAAGAATTTAAGACACTGTTTTAGTTTAAATAAAAACATTTCAAAGGTCAAGTCTTTGCATAAATGCCCTTACCTTATTGATTATGCCTGGCTTATCATCCGGATTCACCCAGATTATGTCAGAATCAGCCCTGAACCATGTGAGCTGTCTCTTTGCATACCGTCTTGTATCCTGCTGAATGAGCCTAGTTGCCTCATCAAGATTCCATCTGCCTTTGAGATAATCTACGATGTGCCTGTAACCAATAGCCCGCATCGGCTTAAGTTCTGGACTATATCCCATCTTAAGAAGTCTTTCAACCTCACTAATGAGACCTGAGTTAATCATCGACATGCTCCGTCTGTTAATCCTAGTGTAAAGGATCTCCCTGTCAACATTAAGACTGAGGTTTAGCGCAAGAAATCCCCTGTCAGAAAAACCATGCTTCCCGGTAAGCTCAGAAAAGGGGGATCCGGTAAGATGAATTGCCTCTAATGCCCTTATGATTCTGACCTTATCCATCGCGTGTATGCTATTCGCCGCTTTCTTATCAAGCCTTGATAATCTTTGATAAAGAAAGGAGGGGCCTCTCTTTTCACATTCTTCCCATAAGCTCTGTCTCAATTCTGGCTTAGATGGCGGGCATGTAAAAAGCCCCCCCAAAAGGGCCTTAACATAAAGCCCTGTCCCGCCAACCACAAAAATAGGTGTTTTTGCTACATGGAGATCCCTGATTATCGTAAGTGCATGAACGCGAAATAATGCGGCATTAAATTCTTGATCAGGATCAACAATATCTATAAGGTGATGGGGAATTCCTTTCCTCTCAGAAACGGGAAGCTTTGCTGTACCTATATCCATCCCCCTATAGACCTGCATGGAATCTGCGTTAATTACCTCACCACCCAACATTAAAGCTAATTCAACAGCCAAGACGCTCTTTCCTGAACAGGTTGGCCCGCTTATAATAATTAATTTAGGGAAATCCTCTACCATTGCTCCGTTGTCAGTTGTCACGGGCACTATTCAATACTTGACATCCTTCAAATATAGTCCTCCGGGTGGAGCCTTGGCACCAAGATGCTGCCGGTCTTTTGATTCCACTATCTCTATAAAACGAGCGCTACTAATTTCCCCAAGGCCTACCTTGACAATTGCCCCCATGATATTTCTGACCATATGCCTCAAAAAGCCATTTGCCTCAAGATTAAAGCTCAAGAGATTACCTTTCAGGATCTCAAGTTTCGTTTGAATCATGTTTCTTACTGGATCGATCTTACCATCTCCAGCAGAACAAAAAGAAGAGAAATCATGGGTCCCCTTAATGATCTCCAG
>JAPVWE010000107.1 GCA_028572035.1 Desulfobacteraceae bacterium
CGGGGCGTATTTCAAAAAAGCAAAGACGCTAAACTCAAAATATGGGTCACGGCGGATAAACGGCGGATTCCCGTTAAAGTAAAGAGTAAGGTAATAGTTGGGAGTTTTGTGGCATAACTCATTTTAACCGAAGGAATCGGTCCACATGGAACCACATTAAAACGTTAACAGACTTCATTCCCATAAGGGCAGCTTGGGATATAAACAATCAGGTAAGCTCAAAACACCTCCACTTTTAATCTATCAGAATATCCATATCTTATATGCGGGTCGCCTGACCTTCAAATTATGGTGCAATTTGCCCCTGATTTGACATCGGCCTCCAAAGTCTGATATAATCAACAAGTTATGTCAACATCTTGTGGATCTACATGATGAAATAAAAAACCTTAGGATTTGGGACTATGAGAAATAAGAACACCTCTATAGAACGCAGAAGGCATCCTCGTATGAGTGAACGCCTACAGTTTAAACTCAAGACAGAGGACTTTGATGTCCTCACTGAAACGATAAATCTCAGTCCCCTCGGAGCATATTGTCAGGTGAATAAGCACATCCCTTTAATGACCAGTCTTAAGATGGTCTTGGCGTTACCACATGGTGATGAAGAGAAGGAATCTGATTATTATGTAGAAACTGATGGAGTAGTGGTAAGGGTTGAGGAGGTCTTATCTGAGGCTGATGTGAGTAGTGTATATAATATAGCCATCTATTTCAACGAGATTAAGGAATCTGATAAAGAAAAGCTAGCGAATTATTTCAAAGCACAGAGACACAGCTAAAATCGAGGATTACCTAGCAGGGAAATAGCTTTTGATATCTCTTCCTGGAACGGCCTTTCCAGTTTCCCCTATGATAGGCAGTGTGGGAGGTGGAACGCATATCGCATATCTCAACATGGCAGTAAAGTTCCTGAAGTGAACACAACAACGAATTGACAACTATCAACGGACGTTATCCCACTTTTTTGAAGACGTAACTTAAGAATTTATAGACCAATTTGGCAGCCATGAAATCAGGTGCCTTATTGTATTTATTTGGCATGAGCTCCACCACATCAAAGCCAGCAACATGCCTCTTTTCGGCCACCTTTCTCAAAAGCCCGATAACTTGATACCATTCAAGTCCTCCTGGCTCCGGAGTTCCTGTAGAAGGCATTACAGAAGGATCAAATACGTCAAGGTCGATGGTTACATACACGTGGGAAGATAAAAGATCAACTACCTTATCAATCCAATCATCTCCTAAAGGGATATCTTTGGCAAAAAAAACCCTCTCTATATCCAGTCTATGAAATTCTTCCCTGTCCATAGATCTTACTCCAACCTGTACTGCCGGGCAAACTTCCTTTACCCTTTGCATTACACAGGCATGGTTGAACATAGAGCCATTGTAAGATTCCCTAAGATCGGCATGGGCATCAAGCTGTAGAACGCTAAGATCTGAAAAAAACTCTTTCATCCCCTGAACAGCCCCCGGAGTTATTGAATGATTACCCCCCAGCATGACCGGAAATTTGCCGTCTTTGACAAAAGAGGAAAAATTTTGCTTGATCACCTGGGTCATATCCTCAGGGGAACTTGGAAAATGGAGCAACTGAAAGGTATGTATCCCCTGCAAATGAACCTCGGTATCTGTCTCAATATCATAAAGTTCCACGTGTGCTGAGGCCTCAATTATTGCCTCAGGACCTAAGTCCGCACCCTTTTGCCACGTGGCTGTATAATCATAGGGAACAGGGAATACTATGATTTTGGCTGACTTATAATCTGTCCAATTGGAATCCTTCCCTCCAAAGGGAGCATCATTCATGCTGCGGCCTTTGCTAAATGGGTATTTCTTGGGAAACCTGCACCCCTTTCAATCATGTAAACCTCTGGCTTCTTAGAGATGAATGCCTCGATAATGAGATCTCTGGCCCTATCTGTGTCAAATGGTTTACATGAGAAAAGATCTACAAAGGCATAACCTTTTTCTACGAAGGTATGGATTGATAAATGGCTTTCTGCTATGACTACAAATCCGGTTATACCCTTGTCTTCCGGAACCAGACCAACATAAGGAAAGACATAAGGTTGTGTAATCTTGACCATCCCGATCTTATCTGGAAGGGTGCTGAGGAAATTAAAGATGAAATCAAGGTCACTGATTCTCTTTTGATCACACTCAGATAAATCCAGCATAAGATGGGGGCCAAAATAGGATTTCTTCTTCATTGTCCATAAACCCCCCCTCACAGAAATATTGTTAAATGCTGCGCTATAATACACAAAACGAGATTTCTATCAACGATTTTTTTAGAATAGGACTCAGTTCTCTGAGTCTGCCAACAAAAGACCTATAATTTCAATGTATTGTAGAAATTTCGATAGGTAAAATTGATGGTCTCGTAAAAAGTCTCATTTCCCCTCCCCTGTCGAAGATCCCGCATTCCAGCGGGGGTGGGAGGGGATTAATCCGCCCAAGGCGGATTAAGGGGAGGGGGATGTATGTACCTGAAATGCTACTTTATTCACCCTCACCTTCACCCTGTTAAATCCCCCAAAGGGGGTCCCGCTCTGAGGAGCGGGAATTTTAACATGGCAGGCTCTCTCCCATCGAGGGAGAGGGGGTTTTTCGACTTTTTACGAAGCCATCAAAATTAAGCAACAAAATTATTAGCGGGAAATAATTGAAAGGGAAGGAGTCCGCCGCAGGCGGATTCAATCCAGTACAGTTGCACCAAGGATCTTTTGCATCCTCTCTAAGGCAAAGTCATGGGCCTCTTGATCAAAATCAGCCACCCCCCTGCGAAAAACAAATGTAGGATAATCCCTGTTTCTCAAGTCTGAAACAGTCTCCATCACACAGATGGAGGTGCACACACCAACAAGGTAGACGTGGTCAACCCTCTCAGAGGTGAGAACCTCATCCAAATTTGTACCATAAAAGCCGCTGTACCTTCTCTTTTTTATAAAATATTCACCTGGCATGACCCTAAGCTCATCTATCAGCTTCGCTCCCTCAGTATTGATGATACAGTGAGGGGGAAATACAGTGAACTCTTTATCATCTTTATCATGACAATCGCCAAGAAAAATAATAGTAGCCCCCTCATTCCTCATATTCTCTATGGTCTCTACAACGAATGGGATTATCTTCCTGCATTCATCACCACAAAATAAGGCACCCTTTTCTTCAATAAAATCCTTTAGCATGTCAACTATAATTAATCCTTTCTTAGCCATGAAAGCCCTCTTTTTTTCATCCTAAGAGAAATCACTTTAGGTAATCCAGAAAAATCAGTTCACTTAATGCCAGGAAAAACCTTGACAATGATAGGAAAAAATCGTAGGTAAGTCTATATGTTACTATGCAAAAAAAAATCAACTTTTATTAAGGAGGAGACAGTTGAAATCTAAAGGTATTTTTTTGGCTCTTTCCTTGTTTTTGGTTCTTTTTTTGATCATATCTCCATCTTCATCAGCGGGCAAAAAGGTTATCCATATAGTAGAAAAGGGTGACTCGCTCTGGTCAATCTGCGAGAAATATTACGATGATCCTTACCTCTGGCCGGAACTATGGGAAATGAATAAATTTATCACGAATCCTCACTGGCTCACTCCTGGCGATGTTATAAAACTTCTGGAATATGAAGAGAAAGAACCAGAGCCTGTGGAAAAGTATGAAGAAGAAAAACTAGAGCCTGTGAAAAAAATTGCCACATTAGAAAAGGAGCCTTTAAAGGGCCCACCAGTGGGAATAGATGTCTCAAGCCTTGCCGATACAAGAGCTCTCGGCTTTTTTCGGCAAGAAATGATTGAGCCATGGGGCAGAATCTTTGAATCCAAGACCGAAAGGATATTACTTGGAAAAGGCGACACAGCCTATGCAAAAATGTATAAGGAGGATATCAAACCCGGAGATAAGTTTACCATATACAGTATCTCAGATCCTGTTGACCATCCCACAACCGGAAAAGAATTTGGATACGCTTATTCCTTTAAGGGAATTCTGGAGATTGAAAAAGCTCAAGAAGATTACCATGTGGCGAAAATAAGTGAATCATTCAGAACCATCTACAAAGATGACCTCCTTATCCCCTATCATCCAGTTTCCTCCTGTTTACTGCCCATTCCATGCAAAGGTACTGTTACGGCCTATATTGTTGCTGCAAAGGACGGTCTAGATCTCCTTGGACAGTATTCAGTGGTCTATCTTGATGCTGGCCATAATGGGGGGGTAGTGAGGGGTAACCTCCTTGAGGCCATAGAGGAAAAAGAATCTATTTCTGGCCCACAAAAAAAAGAGATGGTTGCCTTGCCCCCCACTATTCTTGGTAAGATCCTTATCCTGGAAACCACAGAAAGCACCTCCACTGGAGTAGTATTCTGGGCATCTAAAGACTTTACGAATGGGACTAAGATCAGATCCCAGACCTGGGATGAGCGACCAAGGGAATTGGCTATGTTACCAGAATGCCACATAGAACAGGGGAAATAGCCACCATACAGACTTCATTAATCCGTAAATCCTCAAATAGTCAAATCGAGTCAGAGTATTGAATCAACTCGTTTGGCATATCAGGATATAGTAGACTATCCGATTGTCTTGTAGCATTTCAGAATATTCTGGTTTATATGTCACTTGATGGTCATATAGTATTGATTACTGGAGCTGGCCAAGGTATTGGCAGAGCCTGCGCCGTTACCTTCGCTTCTAAGGGGGCGAATCTGGTATTATTGGATAAAAACCCCGAGACCCTTAGCAAGGTCGCTCATGAAGTAGGAGAAATGGGACGCAAGGTTATGAGCGATGTATTGGATCTAACTAACCTGGAAAGGCTCCAGGAGGTTGCCAGAAAAGCCCGGAAGATCGGCCTGGTAGATATCCTGGTAAATAACGCCGGATTTGACCGACCTGGTACCACGG
>JAPVWE010000108.1 GCA_028572035.1 Desulfobacteraceae bacterium
AAGGTATATATTGTTAAGAAAGATGATGAGGAGCTGAGACCGGAGGAGATTATTGAATGGTGTGAGGAAAGACTCGCTTATTTTAAGATTCCTCGTTATGTTGAATTTAGAAGAGATCTTCCAAAGACATCTACTGAAAAAATCAATAAGAGTATTCTCAAGAAAGAGCAAAAAGACCTTACAGAGGGATGTTGGGATAGAACGGCTCACATGAAATTGAAGAGAGAAAAAGAGCGTGAGCTGGATTGGAAGAATTTGACAATTGGAAAAACATTAAAGGAAGCCTCTAAGAAATGGGGAAACAGAGAGGCTATAGCTTCAAGAAACAAAAGGTTGTCCTATTCAGAGCTCTTTGATGTAGCTTGCAAGCTGGCAACGGGACTTGACAAACTAGGTATTAAGAAAGGTGACTCTGTAGGCACTATTTTTGGAGGTGTGCCGGAGTGGGTTTATGCGAAATATGCGCTTAATATCATAGGTGCCAAAATAGTTCCTATTAATGTGAATTTCAAGAAAAGGGAGATCGAATTTATTTTAAAGCAGGCAGATGTAAAGGCGTTAATAGTTACCGACAAACTAAGGTACGGAAGGTATCTCGAAATTCTATCGGAAGTGGATCCTGAAATAGCCTCAGCCAAGGAAAAGAAAATCCAATCTAAGGTACTCCCTTCCCTTGAAAAGATAATTTGCTTCAGTCCAGAAAAAAACACATATCCTCATTGTTACGATTACTATGAGGTTATCGATTCGGGCAGTGATTACAAAGAAGATGATGTTGATCGACTCTTGGATCAAGTGAAACCAGACGATATTTCTAACATACTTTTTACATCCGGGAGTACTGCATTCCCTAAGGGCGCCATGCACTGTCACACTAGTTTATTAGGTATTGGCGCAAATCTATTTGGTAAGACATTTAATCTCAACTCATCACACAAATTATTGTGCTATTTTCCATTCTATCATATTGCAGGATGCGTCTATTACATTCTGGGAGCTTTGACTGTAGGTTGCTCGGTGTATGTTAACGAGTTCGAACCAGACGAAATACTACGTATTATTCAAGATGAGAAAATAAGTCTATATTGCGGTTTTGATGCTCATTTTAATGCAATCAGTGACCACCCGAAGTTCAAGGATTTTGATCTAAGCTCAATGAAATTCGTCCTTCTTGCAACTGGTCCAGACTGGTACGATAGATGTCAAAAAATATTTCCAAAACTCGAGATAATAGCCCACCATTATGGTTTTACCGAGGGAACTGGCGTGAGCGTCCCGCCAAGTGAGACGGATTATAAGGTAAGGAAATTTACAAATGGAAAGCCATGGCCAGGGATAGAAACCAAAGTTGTAAACCCAAACAGTGGACAGAGAGTTCCTCCTAATGAAGGGGGTGAGTTGTGCCTTCGAGGATGGAGCAGGTTTCAAGGGTACTACAAAGCTCCTGAGGAGACAAAGAAGGCTATCGATTCGGAGGGCTATTTCCATTCCGGCGATTATGGCTGGAGGGATGAACACGGTAATGTAGTTTATCGCGGACGATATAAGATGATGATTAAGAGTGGCGGGGAGAATGTTTCCGAAAGGGAGGTTGAAGTCTTATTAGAAGAGCTGCCAGGCGTTAAATCCGTTCAGGTCATAGGGGTGCCAGATAAGAAATGGGGAGACGCCGTAACAGCTGTTATTGAAGTAGAACAAGGGGTAAGCTTAATACAAAATGATGTAATAGAATTTTGCAGAGATAAAATGGCCAGATTTAAAATTCCAAAGAATGTCTTATTTATGGATGGGAATAATTGGCCATTGTTGGGAGCCGGGAAAGTCGATAAGATTAGCCTAAAAGAATGGGCAGTTTCAAAACTCAAAAGCAAATAAAGAATTCACGGCCAGAGGATGTGGTTTTCCAAGACGCTACAAATCACATAAGGTGTTTATTAGTTTCAAGATTATCCAAGTCATGTCACCTCAGGTGAGTAACTAAAGGAGGGATTTTACGATGATTAAGAAAAATTTTGCTGATCTAAGAATAGGCGATAAATCAATATTTGAAAAGACCATAACAGAGGCAGACATCTTTGCTTTTACTGGTATATGTGGAGATTTCAATCCCTTACATGTTAGTAAAACATTTGCTAAGAATTCAATGTTTAAAGGGCGAGTAGCTCACGGCGCATTAGTCGCGGGATTAATTGATTATACGTTAACAGACATTGTTGGTTTGGGTGGTGTGCACATTTCCCAATTTTGTAGATTCAAAGCACCCGTTAAAATAGGAGATACCATAACAGTTGAATCAGAATTAGTGGATAAGAATCCAGAAAAAAATCGGCTTAAAATAAAATCGACACTAAAGAATCAAGACGGGGTGATTGTTTTGACCGGAGAGGCAGAAGCAATGCTGCCAGAGTAAGATCTTAGGAAATATGATATGATTTGAGAAAGCTAATTGAAGTGAAGTTGATAGTTAAATAAGCCCCCCGCCAAGCAGGGGCTTATTCCTGCTAGCCCCTCAAAGGGGCAAAATTATGAGCCCCCTAAAGGAGATGTTGTAGGGGAGGGGTTTACCTGTTTGATTATTATGCCTGCCACCATATGCGTGTATTTTTTTGATGAACGTTGATAATTCCTGCAAATTATCACAAAAAAACTTGATATTTTAGGCTGAATTCTCATATATTCTACGGCGAGCTGATATCATATATAAGATGGAGGATAAATAAAGATGGCAAAATCATATTCCGAACTTAGCCCGTCTATCAGGACATTAATGGGGCCGGGCCCGAGCAGCGCTCATCCTCGGGTTCTAAGAGCTATGACTACACCCCTAGTGGGATATCTAGACCCTGATTTTTTCAAGGTTATGGAGGAGGTAAAGGAGCTCCTGCGCTACGTTCTTCAAACGACAAATGAACTGACCATCCCTGTTTCTGGAACGGGTAGCGCTGGTATGGAGACGTGTATATCAAATCTAGTTGAGACAGATGATGAGGTTTTGGTGTGTGTAAACGGTTATTTCGGTGAGAGGATGTGTGAGATAGTAGAGAGATATGGTGGAAAGGTCAGGCGTATCGAGACCCCATGGGGGAAGGTAACTGAACCAACTCTGATTGATGAAGCCTTAAAGAGTTCCAGAGCTAAGGTGGTTGCCTTAGTGCACGCCGAGACCTCCACAGGGGCACGCCAGCCATTGGAAGAGATCGGGAAAATAGCCCACAAAAACGGGGCACTCCTGCTGGTTGATGCTGTCACATCCCTGGGAGGACACCCGGTGAAAGCGGATGAGTGGGGCATTGATGCCTGTTACAGCGGAAGCCAAAAATGTCTGAGCTGCCCTCCTGGTATCTCCCCTGTGAGCTTTAGCAAAAGGGCTGTAGAGGCAGTGGACAGTAGAAAAACCAAGATTGGAAATTGGTATCTCGACATGTCTCTTGTGGCGAAATACTGGAGCGACGAGCACACCTACCACCACACCCCCCCTACTAGCATGATCTATGCCCTTAGAGAAGCCCTGAGGCTAGTTCAAGAGGAGGGTCTCGAGGCCAGGTTCAAAAGACATGAGCTCAACCACAGGGCTCTGGTAGCTGGCTTGGATGCTATGGGCATCAAGATGTTCGTAGAGGAGGGCAGCAGGCTGTGGTCTTTAAACGCTGCCTGTGTACCTGAAGGAGTTGATGACGCCAGGGTCAGAGGCAGGCTCCTTAATGAGTTCAATATAGAGATAGGTGGGGGTTTCGGTGCCTTAAAGGGGAAGGTTTGGAGGATAGGGCTGATGGGATACTCATCTTCAAAGAATAACGTGCTCATGTTCTTAGGGGCATTGGAAAATGTGCTGACCTCTGAGGGATATAGCCTTAAACCCGGGGCTGGTGTAGGGGCAGCAAATAGCACTTACAATGAGTAGGTGAAAAACACAACCACAATGATCTGAGCGGTTTAGGGGAAAGGGGCCTTAAAACCACATATTCCTTTTTTCCCAAACCTACCTGCCTTGACAGGACACATTGTCTCATCAAATAAATTGGCAGATTGTCAGGCGCCGGCTGTTTGGTGTCACCCAATACACTCTGGCCGGTTTTTATAATATCATCATGGATGAGATATCCATTTCATGACGATGCCCCCTTTCCGATCCCTGACTGGACCCTGCTCGCGCTTTCACAGAATGAGGGTATTATGACAACCCTATGCCCTGAAATACAAAATGGATTTTGACGATATCGTAAATAAGTACGATACCTGGTTTACAACGCCGCCGGGACACCACGTGGACCGGTGCGAAAAGGAAATCACCTGGAGACTGGCAAAACCAAGGCCCGGAGAAAAGGTGGTGGATATTGGAACGGGAACCGCTAATTATCTGATGGAACTCGCCCGCATGGGACTTGATTGTACCGTCCTTGATGTTGGTCAAAATATGGTGCTGGGTGCAAAGGAAAAATCGGGCAGGGGAATGATCAGGGTGTGCAAACCGGGCTGACGGATCGTTGTGAGCGTATTAAGTAAACTGAACAGAGGCTCCTCATGCCCTTGCGACATGACGGACCTATGCCCCGGCTTACTGGGGAGGTATTCAAGATGGATAGAGAGAAAATAATCGAACAGCTCAAAGAGATAGTAGACTCTGATCACGTCCTCTATTCGGACATGGATCTTGAGCTCTACGGCTATGACGCATCCCTTGAAAGGAGTCGACCGGACGTTGTCGTTTTACCCGATTCCACTGAGGAGGTATCCAAGGTGGTAGCATTGGCTCACCGGGAGGATATTCCCATTATCGCCCGGGGTTCCGGGACCAATCTCAGTGGCGGGACGGTCCCCCTCAAAGGGGGAATTCTTGTTCATTTTTCACAAATGAACCGAATACTTGAAATCGACATTCCA
>JAPVWE010000109.1 GCA_028572035.1 Desulfobacteraceae bacterium
TATGGGTCTCTTAGCGATAAAGGTTACTTTACAGAAATAACGCCCTACAATCCTTCCAGCCCTTATTCAGCCAGCAAAGCGGCCTCAGATCATCTTGCATATGCCTACTACAGAACCTATTCTATACCGACCATTATTACAAATTGCTCTAATAACTATGGCCCCTACCAGTTTCCTGAAAAGCTTATACCTCTGATCATCAATAATGCCATTACAGGAAAAAGGCTCCCTGTATACGGAGATGGCAAAAATGTAAGGGATTGGCTTCATGTGGAAGACCACTGTTCAGCCATCCTGGTCGTACTTGAAAGAGGCCTGCCAGGCCAGAGATACAACATCGGGGCACATTGCGAAAGACAGAATATAGACGTTGTTACCATGATATGTGATTATCTCGATAAAAGACTCGGACTAATGGATGGAAATCCAAGGAGAGAGCTGATCGAATATGTCTCTGATAGACCGGGGCATGACCGAAGGTATGCAATTGATGCCTCCAAGATGAAGAGTGAACTTCACTGGCGACCTTCAGTTACCTTTGAGCAAGGAATTGAAGAGACCATTGAGTGGTATCTTGACAATATGGCCTGGGTAGAAAACATTGAAACCGGGAAATACCGGGAATATTACAGGACACAATCAAATGGCTAAGAAAAAGACTACTAAAGGGATTGTCTTGGCAGGTGGCTATGGTTCTCGTCTCTACCCCGTTACTATATCGGTGAGTAAACAACTTCTCCCCATTTGTGATAAACCGATGATCTACTACCCCCTGTCCGTTCTTATGCTTGCAGGTATTAGGGAAATTCTGATTATCTCCACTCCCCAGGATATCCCTAGCTTCAAGAGGTTGTTGGGGGATGGCCAGCAGATTGGTCTTTCTTTCACCTATGCAATACAGCCAAAGCCAGAGGGATTGGCTCAGGCCTTTATTATAGGAAAACAATTTATAGATGATCATCCCTCTTGCCTCATCTTGGGAGACAACATCTTCTATGGACACGGCTTCTTGGATTCCCTCAAGAGAGCGGCAAACAACCAAAGGGGCGCTACAATATTTGGCTATTGGGTACGCGACCCTGAAAGATACGGGGTAGTAGAGTTTGATAGCACGGGAAAGGCGGTTAGCATTGAGGAAAAACCGAAGATCCCTAAGTCAAACTACGCCGTTCCAGGCCTTTATTTCTATGATGACCAGGTTTCCTTTATTGCATCTGGACTTAAGCCATCGGCAAGAGGAGAACTTGAAATTACCGATGTCAACATGACCTATCTTAAAAAGAATCAACTAAAGGTTGAAAAGTTGGGCCGGGGTATTGCATGGCTCGATACAGGTACTATCGAGTCCATGATACAGGCCATCAACTTTATTCATGCAATTGAGCTAAGACAGGGATTAAAGATAGCATGCCTTGAGGAGATTGCCTTTCGGATGGGATATATATCTGCCAATCAGTTAGAGATGCTGGCAATGAATATGAAAGAAAGTGCTTATGGACAGTACCTTTTAGAGATATTAGACGAAAGGGCGGGAAGTAAAAAACCTTACGGGGTGATCAATGATCTTTAGCCCATCTCCTATTCTTCCGGAAGTTATCATCATAGAACCAGATATCTTTCCTGACGAAAGGGGATATTTTATGGAGACCTATCATCAAGAAAAATTCACAGGTGGAGGTATTGATATAAGGTTTGTTCAAGACAACCAATCTATGTCTGCACGAGGGACCCTGAGGGGTCTCCATTATCAGATAAAAAGGCCACAAGGGAAGTTGGTAAGGGTTTTATTGGGAGAGGTATTCGATGTAAGCGTGGACATCAGGAGGTCTTCGCCAAATTTTGGGAAATGGTTCGGGATAACATTATCTGCTGATAACAAGAAGGGTATCTACATTCCTCCGAATTTTGCGCATGGCTTTTGCGTCTTAACCGATAAGGCAGAATTCTTCTACAAATGTACCGATTTTTATGAACCAGATTATGAGCGGGCAATAAGATGGGATGATCAAGACCTTGCCATTGACTGGCCCATTAGAGACCCGATTCTTGCAGAAAAGGATGCCACCTGCCCATCTCTAAAGGATGCTGAATTACCTACGTAAGGTTGGGCTCCCGATAAAGAGGAACTGTCCATGGCAAGGAAAAAGGCACAGAAATCTGCAGGATGATTAAAACACCATTGATTTCGCATGGTATTGTGCAGCCAGGATTTTACAATAGAAGAAAAAGGGATTAAATGCCTGAAGCATCATCCAAGTATCATGTAAAAGCAGAGATATGGGGAGTGATTTTTTTACTCTTAACCCTTATCTTTGGGGGAAGTCTTTTATCCTTCTATCCCCAAGACCCTCTTTTCTGGAAAGGGGCAGGCACTATAGACCAGGCAAGAAATCTATTAGGGCCTATTGGCGCCCATCTGGCCGGTAGCCTCTTTCTACTCCTCGGTTTTTCATCCTTCTGGCTCATAGGTATCCTCCTTCTCCTGTCTTACTCTTTTTTCAGGGGAAGATTCCCTTCCGGGGTAATCTGGATATCTGTAAGCCTGGTTCTCCTGGTACTGTCTTTTTCTGCTTTGCTGTCCCTTTACCAGCCCGATGGGATACCTTATCGGGACACAATGATTAGCGGAGGATTGGTTGGGTTTCATATTGCTGGTTTGGGTAAAAGGATATTTAATTATTTCGGGGCATATGCACTTTTTCTCACCATCTTTATTATCTCCTTTATGGTCATCACCCGATTTTCCTTTGGCAATCTTTTTAAGGCAATCTGGTCACTATTTTCTGGTCCTGCCATGTATACAAAAGAAAAATGGCTCAAATACATAGAACGAAGGCGGAGATCAAAACTAAGAAAGAAGACAGTAAAAAAGGTTGATAAGCGAAGAGAGAGGCGAATGACTATTGTGGAAGCCCCTTCACAGAAACCGGCTAAACCAACACAAGAATTATTTCCTTTTATGAATGTGGCCGATAGCTTCAAACTGCCCTCTTTAGATCTTTTGGATGAGATCCCGAAATCATTGGACAAGGAGATTGAAAAAGAGAGCCTTAAGATGAATGCCCTCCGGGTTGAAGGCAAGCTAAGAGATTTTGGTGTCGAGGGCGAGGTGGTTGAGATCGTACCAGGTCCAGTAATAACAATGTATGAATTGAAGCCGGCACCAGGTGTCAAGATAAGCAAAGTGGCCTCTTTGGCGGATGATCTTGCACTCAACCTGAGGGCATCAAATATCAGGATTGTGGCACCTATCCCGGGAAAATCAGCCATAGGGATAGAAATACCTAACAATAAAAGAAGGCTTGTTACCTTAAAGGAGATCCTATCCAGCCAGCTTTTTCTCGATTCTTCCTACAGACTCACGGTCGCCCTGGGGATGGACATAATAGGCCAATCAGTGATCACGGATCTGACCAAAATGCCACATCTCTTGGTTGCTGGTGCTACAGGAACAGGGAAAAGTGTATGCATCAATGCCATGATAAACAGCATCCTTTTCAAGGCCTCTCCAGAAATGGTCCGCTTTGTTATGATTGATCCGAAAAGAATTGAGCTTGCTCCCTACCAGGACATACCTCATCTCTTACATCCGGTAGTCACCCATCCGAAAGAGGCAACCAAGGTCCTCAGATGGGCTGTTGATGAGATGGAGAGACGATATACCCTTCTCTCTGACAAAGGTGTAAGGAATATAGAGGCCTATAACCGGAAGGTTGGAAGAGATCAAGGGTCAATTGAGCCTGACGTGAGCAAAAAGATAGATGAGCATCTTCCCTACATTGTCCTCATAATTGATGAGCTGGCTGATCTGATGATGGTCTCCAGCAGGGAGGTGGAGGAGTCTCTGACAAGACTGGCGCAAATGGCAAGGGCTGCAGGAATTCACCTGGTAATTGCCACCCAAAGGCCTTCAGTGGATGTTTTAACAGGAATAATTAAGGCCAATTTTCCTACCAGGATCTCCTTTCAGGTCTCATCCAGGGTGGACTCGAGGACTATACTTGATACAATGGGGGCCGAGCATCTCTTGGGAGATGGAGATATGTTGTTTTTACCGCCTGGTGTAGCCAGGCTTACCAGAATCCATGGGGCATACGTCTCAGAAGAAGAGGTTAAAAGGGTAACATCCTTTCTAAGAGAGCAGATGAAACCGGAGTATGACACCTCCATTGCTGCTGAAATAAGCGCAGAGGAAGAGGTAGAAGAGGTGGAAGGGGATAAGGATGAAAAATATGAGGAGGCGGTAGAGTTAGTTTTGCAAACAGGCCAGGCATCGATTTCAATGGTTCAGCGGAAACTCAGGGTTGGATATAACCGGGCTGCCAGGATGATTGAGGCTATGGAAAACCAGGGAATTGTTGGTCCATCCGATGGGGTCAGACCTCGAGAGGTCTTGAGAAGGGGGGAGAGATTTTGAATTCCAAATCCCTGTTCATAATCCCCCTCTTTGTTCTTCTCCTTGGCTCTATTCCCTCAGGAAAGGCATTGCCTGATGATATACTATCAACAGTTATTGAAGGCATTAGTGGCAGATATGGAAGTGCTAAAGGATTGGCTGCTGAGTATACCAGAGAGGCTATTAGTAAGACGATGGCCAAGTTAGGGGTAGCAGACAGGCATGATCTGGCCAAAGGAAGGCTTTATTTCAAGCCTCCCCACTTTCTCCGCCTTGAACAGACCGCCCCTCAGGAGGAATTACTCCTCACAGATGGGCAGATACTTTGGTGGTATGTTCCCCTCAAAAAGGAGGTCTACAAATACCCTGCCGAAAAGTTTGGCCAGGAATTGCGCCTTCTCAGTGATGTTCTTAAAGGTCTAAAAAATGCAGAAGATAGATTTCAAATCACCCTTAAGGCAATATCTGAAATCGAT
>JAPVWE010000110.1 GCA_028572035.1 Desulfobacteraceae bacterium
GCAGCGTACCCTGCATCCCGAAAGCTATAGCTTCTTTATGGTGCAGGAGTTCTTTGGGCTCCTTGAGAAAAAATTCAAGGAAACAAATGTGCCCTGGGGCACGCTCGTTGATCAGGAAAGGCTTCTGGCTGAGCTTAAGGCGAGTCCTGGTGATTGGGAAGAGCAGGGTGCAGATAAAGGAAGTGCCATCGTAATCAAAACCGATGCTCAATCTGAATATCTTAGGTGGATTCGAAGGGAAATAGTAGACGCTTACTGGGAGAAAATTGAGCGAAAGGGAGGAATTGACCTCCAGGTTGTGGGGGTCGGGGGACGCGGTCATGTAGCCTTTCACGAATCGGGTATCCCCTTTGAAGGAAACAAGATGCTTCTGGTCAAGCTCGATGAAAACACCGTGGCAAATGCCGTACAGGATGGACACTTTCCCAGCAAGGAGCAAAGCCCGTGGTATGCCATTTCTATGGGAGTCGAGCTCGTTTATAGCTCAAAAACAGTGCTTCTTTTGGCCAACGGAGACCGCAAGGCAGATCCTGTAGCAGAATCCCTTTTAGATGATCCCACACCCTTGGTACCCATATCCTATGGCCAGATATTTTCCCAAAGAGGCGGTAATATGATTTACGTAATTGATAAGGCTGCTGCCAAAAAGGTTTTGGAAAACGCCGACAGAATAAGCCAACGTGATATTGCTATTGAGGATATTAGTGACCAGGCAGCTTCTAAGAAGTTTGAGGACTTAACATCTTTTGGAAACCCCGATTCCGTTTCGATCGGATAGCTTGCCTTGCTATTTCTTAGCTGTTGCGACCACGCTTACTTGATAGCGAATCTACCTACCTTTCCCCTTATGAAATTACTTCATAATCTATCTCTTTGACCCTAGGAGGAAAAAGAGTTATCATTTTTGTAACTATTTATGCCAAAGAGGGCGGCGGCCTGCCCCAAGAACATCATACTAATGTAATCATGGCAACATAGAATGAGGCAAAAGAGGTCCTCTAGATAAATGTCTTTTTCAGAAAGAATAAAGATCTTTCTTAATGAAAGATTGCGGTATCCCAAAATTTATCTTGGAAAGAGCCTAAGGGGTGTCCCACCTGGCTCTTTTATCCTCTTTCCAGTTCAAGACAGTCAGCTAAACTGTGGCTTAAGCGGTATTGTAACCTTTAAAAAGAGTAAAATTGCCAAACTCAAGATCCCTATACATAAGGTAAAATCTATTATTCTTCACCTAAAGGGGTATACCTATAAAAAGATACAAGGGGAAAAGGGAGGCCTCACAGAGAATTATCTTGGGGGAGAAACCTTTATCAGAGAGTTACAAGACCTTATTGGGGATCTTAGAATTACCTCCTCTCTTTATACCATCTTTAAAGAGGCTCCTGTTCGGGAGAAACTTGAGGGGACATCTCTTAGCTTAGAAAGGATAATTAACGAGGAAGAAAATGAACACTATCAAAGGTTGGGTCTCCTCTCCTTTGAAGAAAATGAGATCATCACCAAAAGGATAAACCTGCTCAAGGATGTACACTGGTGTTTAAAGGAAGAAATATTAAAGAACGTAGAAAAAATTCAGGGTCTATCCAGTGCCACTAATAAGGATATGTCTCAATTAGTCTTTAACCAACTTAAGAATATGAATACCCTCTTTAACAACCTGGATCGATTAGAGGTAAGGGGGAGAGACTCAGCAGGTATTTCCGTTATTACTATGATAGAGAGAAAAAACTATCTCAGGTTCGAAAAAGAATTAACAAAAAGATCATTGCTGGATGAATTTTCTTCCCGCCAAAAGGAGAAGATACTAGGAAACAGGGGTATTACTATTAACAGGCATGGGGACACTGTTTCCATCACCTTTACTTACAAGATTGCTGCCCAGATTGGGCATTTAGGTTACAATGTTGAATTTTTAAGGGAGCAGATCCATAATGATAAGATATTTCAATCCTTTATCACCATCCCAAGTATCTATCAAACCATTATTGCCCATACGCGCTGGGCCTCTGTCGGGGAGATCAGCGAACCTAACTGTCACCCGGTTGATAATATCATCTCCCAGAATGGTAGCAAACATGAATCTTACGGTAGTAACGGAATTATTCACGCTTTCCTGAACGGGGATATTGACAACTATCTCACCTTAAAAGAGCAATTCGAAAAGCAGACGAAAAAATCCATCCCCCAACAGATCACTACTGACACCAAGATCATACCTCTTCAGATACAAAGATATTATGACAAAGGCCACCCTATTGAGGAATCATTCCGATTAGCTGTTAATGACTTTAAGGGCTCCCACGCCATAGCCATGCACACTGACATCGCCCCGGGCAAGGTCTTCCTGGCCCAGAGAGGTAGCGGACAGACACTTTTTATCGGTTTGGGTAAAGAACACTATACTGCTGCCTCGGAAGTCTATGGTCTTGTGGAAGAGACCTCCCGATATATAAAGATGGAGGGTGAAAAGACTGTTAATGGATTGCACCGGAAGAGCCAGGGGCAGATATTTATCTTGGAGCAGGACTCGTGCGGTGGACTGGGAGGTATCAGGGCAATGTACTATGACGGGAACCCCATCCACCTCTCTGAAGATACTATAAAGCAGACCGAGATCACATCAAGGGATATCGACCGCCAGGATTTTCCCCATTACTTCCTGAAAGAGATCTTTGAATCTCCCGGATCAGTGGAAAAGACTGTTCAAAACAGATGGAGGATATCGCGAAAAAATGGAAAAAGGCATCCACTGATAATCCTTGATGATGAGGCTCTCCCCTCTTCTATAACGGAAGCCTTCAAACAAGAAAGGATCAGGAGGATCTTGTTTATAGGCCAGGGGACTGCTGGGGTTGCTGCCTATGGTTGCGCCGAGCTGCTCAGCTACTACCTTGCCGACAGTGGCATCCGGATTGCTCCTCTCAAGGCCTCGGAGTTTAGCGGGAGCCTTTTGAAAGCCAACCTTAAAGATACCTTGATTATCGCCATAACCCAGTCCGGCACAACCACAGATACAAATATGGCCATACATATGGCACGAGAACGAGGTGCCTATACCATGGCTATTGTCAACAGGCGGGATTCAGATATCACTTTTAAGGTAGATGGTGTCCTGTATACCAGCACGGGAAGAGATATTGAGATGTCCGTTGCCTCAACCAAGGCCTACTATTCTCAAATTGCAGCCGGAGGTATCCTGGGTCTAGGATTGGCACAATTAACGGCAATGAGGGATGATGATTTTCTCCTTGGGGAACTGGAAAGACTCATAAAGATTCCCTCCTTAATGAAAAAGGTCCTGGACAGGGAAGAGGAGATCGCCCAATCAGCTCATAGATTTGCACCTACAAAAAAATACTGGGCGGTTGTTGGCAGTGGCTATAACAAGATAGCTGCTGACGAGATCAGGATAAAGTTGAGCGAACTTTGCTATAAGACAATCTCTTCAGACGTGGTTGAGGATAAAAAACATATTGATTTATCCTCAGAACCTCTCATTTTTATCTGCGCTGCCGGCAACAGAGGTAATGTAATAGGTGATATTATCAAAGACACAGCCATATTCAAGGCCCATCAGGCCACGACCATTGTAATCGCTACCGAGGGTGAAGAGAGATTTGCGCCCTATGCAGACTCATTAATCTATGTGCCAGAGACGGAGGAACGTTTCTCTCCTATCTTAACAACGCTTGCAGGTCATCTCTGGGGTTATCATGCAGCAAGGGCAATAAATGAAGAATCTAGCTTTCTTTTTGATTTCATGGAAGAGATTAATAGATATGTCTCGGCTTCCCTTGAAAAAGGCCTGGATATTTACCAAACAATACTTGATAAGACCTTTCAAGAGAAAACTGCCAGATTTGCTTCTCATTTCAAAAAAAGACTGGGGGATAGACGATATACCACAGCTATGGAACTGAAAGCCGCCTCTGATCTGACCCTCCTGCTAAAATATCTCTCCGGACGGCTCCCCATGTCCGACTTTGAGTCTGATTTTGGCGTTAGCGGTACAGCCCCCCATATGTTTGATATCTTTTTTCGCTGCATAGGAGAGACCATAGATGATATGGCCAGACCGATAGATGCAATAAAGCATCAGGCCAAAACAGTTACAGTGGGAACAAGCAGAATATGGGAACCGATTGAGGGGTTACTATTTCAGGCCCTGAAGAAAAATGGATTTAGTGTAAGCAACCTTACCAACAAGAATGTTCTTGTGTTGAAAAACCTTCAAGAGGTTATCTCCAAAATAAAAGGTGAGACCCTCTATGAAATAGATGAACTTACTTATACCGGAGAGCCAGTTGAAGATTCAAAAATTAACCTGATAAAGAAAAAAGGGACTGCCTCTAAACTAAAATCCAGAGTAGAAACAGATAACAGACTTAAAGGAACAAAGAGGATCATTGTTAAGGCCGGAAATGTCTTTATTGGAAAGGGAAAGATCGATAATCGAAGTATGCTTGTCATTCCTATGATGAAAAAAGGGCCTAACATTGACCATCTCCTGCTTCTCAATGTTGGCTTTAAGAAAGAGATAGACCTGCCAAAAAAGGTAAAGGCCCTTGGTGATAGGCTTACTCACATTAAGAATATTGTTGAAGAGACGGATCTCTCTTGGCAAGATGCCTATCTCAACCTGCTTGATGTTGAAGAACTTTTTGGCAATTCTGCAGAAAAGATAGCTGAGTTTATCATATCCTCCTCTTCCGCCTCTGGGTCATAATATGGAATTAATCAGCCTGGAAAAGGCACTTCGAAATGCTGGGTATCATGAAAAGAGGCTTTATCCGAGACATCTTGAGAAGACATTCAAACCATACATTAAAGAAGACATACGTTAAAGAAGGAAAA
>JAPVWE010000111.1 GCA_028572035.1 Desulfobacteraceae bacterium
AATTAAATACTTATCTTCTTCATACCACGTTCGATAATGAGATAGTCAAAGATTACCCTGGTGACAAAGAGAGCTGTGAAAAGGCTGGCAATAATACCCATACTCAGGGTCACAGCAAATCCCTTCACTGGCCCTGTTCCAAACTGAAATAGAACCAAAGCAGCGATCAAGGTGGTGATATTGGCATCAAGTATGGTTACAAGGGCCTTGCTATAGCCACCGTCAACGGCTGCCCGAGGGGTCTTTCCCAATCTCAACTCTTCCCTGATCCTTTCAAATATAAGTACATTGGCATCTATGGCCATACCTATAATCAGGATGATACCCGCTATGCCAGGCAGGGTTAAGGTGGCACCGAAAAATGCCAGTCCTGCTGCGATAAAGATGATATTCAGAAAAAGGGCCACATCGGCCAGGATTCCTGCAAATCTATAGTAAAAGACCATGAATAGAATAACAATCAAGCCCCCGGTAATCATTGATTTGAGGCCCTTGTCAATGGAATCCTTTCCCAGGGAGGGACCCACTGTTCTCTCCTCAATGATCTTGACTGGTGCTGGCAGGGCACCTGCCCTCAAGACAATGGCCAGATCCCTGGCCTCTTCCATAGTAAATCTCCCTGTTATCTGGGCCCTCCCGCCTGAAATTCTGTCCTGTATAACCGGTGCACTGCTTACAACAGCATCCAGGACGATAGCCAGTCTCTTCTTTATGTTGGCCCCTGTAATCTGCTCAAAGAGCCTTGCCCCCCGGGAATCAAATGAAATCGAGACATAGGGCTCACTGTATTGACTATCTATCCGGACCCTGGCATCGGTCAGATACTCACCGGTTAAAACAGCCCTCTTTTTTAAAAGAAAGGGGATCTTTCTTTGAGAACCAGGCTCTCCCTTTATCTGGTAAAGGATCTCATCTCCTGGTGGTATAGTTCCCTTCAATGCCTCTTCCAGACTATTATCCTCGTCTACCAGCTTGAACTCCAAAAGGGCAGTCTTTCCTATAATATCAATAGCCCTTTTAGGGTCCTTTATCCCCGGAAGTTGAATTAAAATCCTATCTCTCCCTTGGGGCCGGATATCCGGTTCAGCCACACCAAATTGGTCGATTCTGTTCGTTATGGTCTCTACTGCCTGGTCCACTGCCATGCTCTTGATATGCTGCTGGGCCTTCTGAGAGAGGACCAATTCCAACCTGAGATCACTTTCCCCAAATGCTCCAGATTCAACGGCAAAGTCTGGAAAATTGTTTGCTGCCATCTCTTCAGCGGCCTTCCTGTCCTCGCCCCTTATTAAGGTAAGGCCAATCCTGTCTGAGGAACTTCTTTTTAATTCCTGGTACCTGATTTTGGCCTTTCTGAGGCTGTATTTTATATCCTCAACCATCCTCTCGAGGTGACTTTCCACGGCCTTCTGGGTCTGGACCTCCAACACAAGATGCATGCCACCTTTTAGATCAAGTCCAAGATGAATCTTCTCTTCAGGCAGTATATTAGGCCACCAACTGGGTAGCGTTTTACTGATAGAGGGGGTCAAATAGATCAATGCAAGAGCAATCACAAGTAGAACAATGAATCCCCGCCACTGCAGTTTCTTGGACACTATTTACTCCTTAACCTGGCTCTCTGCCTTTCCGATTGCCCCTGCTATGGAGCCCCTTGAAACCTTTACCCTTACTTTTGGAGAGATCTCCATGGTAACGAGATCGTCAGTCAATCCGGTTATGAGACCATGCAGGCCCCCGGAACTAACCACCCTATCCCCCTTTTTCAAGGAGGCAAGAACCTGCTTATGCTGTTTGGCCTTCCTTTGCTGGGGTCTGATCAAAAGAAAGTAAAAAATGCCAAATATGATGATCAGGGGTAAAAATGCACCCAGACCGCCTCCCTGTCCTCCGCCACCTCCACTGCCCATAGCGTAAACTAAATCAAACATTTGTCTTCCTCCATTTCTTTTTTGAGTTTATAAGGATTCTGCTTCCCCTCTATAAAAATCATGGCTAAATTCAGCCAGTCTATCATCTCTTATGGCCTGCCTTATTTCAGACATAAACTCAGCATAATAATAGAGATTATGTATGGTAGTCAACCTAAAGGAAAGTATTTCCCTTAAAAGAAAGAGGTGTCTCAAATAGGCCCGCGAATAATTGGAGCAGGTGTAACAAGCACAGCCCTCTTCGATCGGTGAATTATCTTCTGCAAACCGGGCATTCTTTATTATCAGCTTTCCTTTATGGGTGAATAACATACCATTTCTGGCATTGCGAGTAGGCATTACACAATCAAACATATCCATACCCATTTTCACTGACTCAATTATATCATCCGGTGTTCCTACTCCCATAAGATAAACCGGCTTTTCCTCTGGAAGAAATTCCCTTGTCAATCTGACCACATTCTCTCTTGTAGGTTTATCTTCTCCAACAGATAAACCACCTAAGGCATAACCGTCAAAGCCCATACTTACAAGGCCCCTGGCACTCATCTCTCTCAATTCAGGATAAATTCCACCCTGAACAACACAGAAAAGGGCCTGCCCATTATCTTTCCTTTCCTCCAGACATCGCCGGGCCCATTTCTCTGTAAGCTTTGCAGAATTAAGGACATAACTGCGGTCAGCACCAAAGGGTGCGCATTCATCCAGGGTAATAATAATATCTGCCCCAAGGGCCCTCTGAATTTCCATAACCTTTTCCGGACCAAGAAAATGGGTTGAACCATCCAAATGAGAACGGAAGGTAACCCCGTCATCTGATATGGTCCTGAGTTTTGAAAGGCTTAAAGTTTGAAATCCTCCGCTATCAGTAAGCAGGGGCCCCGGCCAGTTCATAAAGCGGTGTAAGCCGCCGAGCTTGTCAATCAGTTCATGGCCTGGCCTCAGATAGAGATGATATGTATTTGCCAGGATTATTTCCACTCCTGCCTCCCTGGCCTCCTCAGGCGATACCCCCTTGATTGCCCCTGCTGTTCCAACAGGCATAAATACAGGGGTTTCAAGCCTGCCATGCTCTGTTGCTATCACCCCGAGCCTGGCCTTGCTTGATTTACACCTTTTAACAACCTGGAATTCCACGGTCCTGATTTCCTTTTAAGTGCCGTCGCGCATTCTACCCATAACTTTAGCTCACTTTAGGCACTTTAATTCAAGTTATCAGCATGGCATCTCCATAACTGTAAAATCTGTACCTGCTTTCTACCGCCCAGCGATAGGCCTTCATGGTCAAATCAAGTCCAGCAAAGGCTGCTACCATAAAAAGAAGTGAAGAACCAGGCAGATGAAAGTTTGTTATTAGGGCATCAACCACCTGGAAACTAAATCCTGGATAGATCAACAGATCGGTGGTTCCAGATCCAGCTGCTATTTCTCCTTTTCTCTTACCTACAGTCTCCAGGGCCCTGACAACCGTAGTCCCGACAGCGATAATCCTTCTGCCCTCGACCTTAGCCCTCTCAATAGCCCCAGCACAATCAGGGCTAACAGAATATGACTCTTCCCCCAAACGATGTTCTCTGATGTCCTTTACCCTCACAGGTCTAAAGGTATCATGCCCAACCAGGAGGGTTATACTGACTATATCTACTCCCAGGGATTGAAGGGACTTGAGCAGGTCATGGGTAAAATGAAGGCCAGCTGTAGGTGCTGCTACTGCCCCTGAAAAACGAGAGAATATGGTCTGATATCTTTCCCTGTCCGTATCTAATTGTCTATCGTTGCTGTTTCTTTTAATATAAGGTGGCAGGGGAAGGCAACCTCTTTTTTTCAAGACATAATTAAAGGTATGTTTACCTTCAAATCCGAGTTGAACCAGCCCGTCTTCCCCGAACCTCTTGACAACGCCTATCAGGCCATCCGGAAACACTATGTTGCTCCCTATTTTCGGCCTTTTTGATGCCCTTACCAGACACCAGCGTATGTCCTGCCCGTCCTTAGGAGGCCTGACTGGATGATCAAGAACCAGGATTTCTACCCGCCCTCCGGTCTCCTTCTGACCATATAATCTGGCTGGCACCACCCTGGCATCATTGACAACCAATAGGTCGCCCTCTCCAAGGAGCGAGGGTAGCTCAAAGAAATAATGGTCGGCAATTTTCCCTGTAGCTCTTTGTACGCACAGCAGACGGGATCCATCCCTTTTCAAGGCCGGTTCCTGGGCAATCAATTCGGCAGGAAGCTCATAGTCATAATTTTCCAGGCTATACATCTATCATTCCCTAAAGATATACGTCAAAAGAAGGCCAAAACACATGGCCAGAAAACCAATTATCCTTAATTGAGTATCAGGAACCTGCTGGATCTGCCCTAACCACTTCTTCATCTTATCAGGAAATGCCAGATACGGTAATCCTTCAACAATAAAGACAAGACCCAAAAGGCAAAACAATAATTTCATTTGGCAACACCGATCAAACGAGAAGATATTGTGATAAAGAATAACATACTGAAAATTCTGACTTTACTAAGCTGTAAATAATACCTAAACTGATCGGTTCTAGGTTCAGGGTTCCAGGTTCAAGGGTTACAACATATTGACATTACTTACAGTTGCAGCCCAATGCCGGGCTTAGTCTCTTTCACCCATTGGGTGAAAAGTATTTGCCGCCTCTATGGAGGCGTAATTCTTTTGGATTGAGCCTGTTGGGGTTCATCAACCCGAAACCCCTGGCCCAGACCTGATTTCAAGAGGTTGGATCCAAGGCACATGCTTTCAATAGCAGAGGATTGATCTCCTTGATAATGGTCGTCGCGCCTCCCGATCCCGTCTCGGTCTCGGGACGGGGAGGGCGGGCTTGAACGTTGAACCGCTCAACCCAGGTAATAGACTTATTTAAGAAATCTTTCAAGTTCCCA
>JAPVWE010000112.1 GCA_028572035.1 Desulfobacteraceae bacterium
TGAGAAAGGGTAAAAAGCTCTTTTCTCCTAACAAGAAACCAACTGCTTAACAGTGGTTGGTTTTTTGTTTAGTATCCAAGCCTTCGTAAAGAACGTGTACTGCTGCTCCACTTTTTTTCTACCTTGACGAAAAGCTCCAGGTAGACCTTAAGGGAAAATATCCTTTCTATCTCCATCCTTGCGTTTGTTCCTATCCTCTTAATCATTCTTCCATTTTTTCCTATAATCATCCCTTTCTGTGATGCCTTTTCCACATATATAACAGCCATAACAGTAAGGAGATTCCTTGCACTATCTTCCTCTAAGCTTTCAACCATCACAGCCGAGGAATAGGGTAACTCCTCTCTTGTCTCATAATATATTTTCTCTCTTATAATTTCGGCTATTAGGAATTCCTCAGACTTATCGGTGAGCATATCAGGAGGAAAGAATTGAGGGCCTGGAGATAGTCTCTTTTTTAGCTCCTCTCTTAGAGTTTCTACCCCATCACCATAAAGGGCGGATATAGGTACGATGGAATCAAGACAATGAAGTTTGCTGTATGATTCAATTAAAGGCAGGAGCCTTTCTTTTTTGATTAGATCTATCTTGTTTATGGCCATGATGGCAGGTTTGGCTGTTTTTTTCAGGAGCCTTAAAATAGTATCCAACTCATCACTATGACCAGCTTCCTCTAATTCGACAACGAGAAGTATGATATCAACTTCCCCCAAAGAAGCTTTAGCCGATCTGACCATGCTTTTATGGAGCAAGGATCTCGTTTGATGGATGCCAGGTGTGTCTATGAATACCATCTGACAGTCATCTTCATTGTAAATCCCCAGGATCCGGTTCCTGGTAGTCTGGGGTTTGGGTGATGTAATGGCTATTTTTTGGCCAAGGAACCTATTTAAAAGAGTAGATTTGCCGACGTTGGGCGGCCCGATTATGGCTATAAAACCAGATAGAAAACTCATATTGATTTACAGGGGTCAGGTCTTGACATTTGACACAATGAACCGTTTAGGAGCAGACCCTTAGCTATATAAATTGTGTCAAATGTCAAGACCTGACCCCATTACATCTAACTGAATTTACAAGCAGGTGGGCCTGTCTGGTAGGTTCAGGGATTCTATAAGTTGGACATGTTTCAAGAACAAATCTTATACAATCCTTTAGCACCACCCCGTATCCCGGAGAAATAAAGACAGGCTTGACCCTTGATCTTGTTCTAACCACGGCACCGATAATCCTGTTTTGGTATCTGAGATAGACATGCTCACCTCTATCTTCCCCAACCGGATCAAACTCACCTACCAGCCTGGATTTTGCACAGCCAATAGTAGGCTTGCGTAAAAGGACTCCCAGATGGGAGGCAATCCCGAGGCCTCTCGGGTGCGCAATACCTTGCCCATCACAGAAGATCAAATCTGGCTCTACCTCTATCTTTGTGAGTATGTCGAGTAAGGCAGGGATCTCCCTGAAGCTTAAAAGACCGGGGATGTAAGGAAAAGAGACCTTGCTTTGAGCCCATCTCTCTTCTATCTTGACTAATGAGGGAAAATCAAGAACAACAACCCCTGTCCAGATAGTATTAGCCCCTTTTGCATACGAGACATCTAACCCGGCAATATAGTTGATTCTCCTATCTATCTTCTTCAAGATAACCTTATCTTTTAGGCACTTCTGGATCTTGATCGCCTCCTCATAGGTGACATTCCAGGGATGTAAGTCTGGGATATCCATGCTAAATCTTCTCCAAACTCGTATAGCCAAGGTGAAGTAGCTTGAGGCCCCTATCTTGAAAGATAACCTCCACCCTGTCCTCATCCAGGAATTTGGCTATTACCCCTTTGCCAAAGGCTGGATGATTGACCCTGTCGCCTGGTTTTAGCCCTGAGGAATCCGTCGCCAGTGGATCCATAGACTTAGTAAAAGGAGTTGATTTTAACATTGCGTTATCAGGAAAGACACCTGCCCGCTCATTCATGGCTGCGGTAGGCGAGATAATAGTAGGTGGGGCTATGGCAGACGGGTAGGATGACACAAAGGAGCGGTGCTCGATAACATCTTGCGGCAGGGCACTGATAAATGATGAAAGCCCGCTTTTGTAATTGCCCTTCCATCCTCCAGAATTATGCATTACCTCCTGCCCTGGATAGACCATGAAAAGTCTGTCTTTTGCCCTCGTGGCTGCAACATATAACAACCTGAGCTCTTCCTCAAGACTCTCCATATTTGTGAACGACCTCCCAGGAGGAAACCGTCCATCAACAAGCCAGATTATGAAAACTACTCCCCATTCAAGACCCTTAGCTGAATGTACGGTGGACAGTGTTAGATAATCCATTTTATCTAAAGGCCTAACATCCACAGGACTTGCCGGAGGTTCAAGGGAGAGGTCATCTAAGAATGCCCTAAGGCTTCTATACCTATCTGCCATTGAAGTTAACTGCTCTAACTCCTGTTGCCTTCTTGGGAAATCATCGAATTTTTCCTTTAAAAGGGGGCTGTAATATTCAACTGCAAGCTCTACGCCTTGCTCAGGTCTCAAATTTGGTTTGGAAAGGGCACTCATAAGTTTGGCTAATGTAACCAGCCCCTCTTTTTCCTTATTGGCCCCTGGCCATTTATCTACTCTGGCTGGTAGTACATCCTCTTTTTTCATCCAATCTGTTATTGCCTGACTCTTTCCTGGACCAATGTTTTTTATTAACCGTAAAAGGCGACCCCAGCTAAGGATATCCTCTTTATTAAGAATGACCCTGAGGTGAACTAAGAGATCTTTGATATGCGCAGACTCCATGAACTTAAATCCCCCATATTTGACAAAGGGAATAGTGTGGCGTGCAAGCTCAAGTTCTAATTCAAATGAATGATAGGATGCCCTAAACAGAACAGCTATATCCCTCAGTTGTCGTCCCTCATCCATCAGGGTTTCAATAGCCCTGCATACATAGACTGCCTGACCACGTTCGGTTCCGGTGCCAATAGTCAGGGGCACTTCATCGCCTCCTCTCCTAGTAAAGAGGCATTTGGTATACTTCTGCGTTGCCTGATCCATAAGGGCATTGGTCATAGTAAGTATGGACTGAGTGGACCTGTAATTCTCTTCCAGTTTTATGATCCTTGCCTCTGGAAAAGAAACTGGAAAGTCAAACATATTTTTGAAATTGGCGCCTCTAAAAGAGTATATTGATTGAGAATCATCGCCCACAACCATAACATTTTTATGGGGAGAGCCAAGATAGCGGATGATATCTGCCTGAATAGTATTTGTGTCCTGATATTCATCAACCATGATATGTTTGTATCTATTGGCCAAAGTGAGCCTAATATCTTCATTTTCCTTCAAAATTAGTCTAAAAAAGAGGATAAGATCATCATAGTCCATGAGGTTGTTTTTTCTTTTGTATTCTTTGTAAATTGGGAGGAGGTGCTCTATCTTTGAAAGAATGGGTAAGAATTGAGGGTACTCTATCTCCATAATCTCGGCCAAGGGCTTCTCCATATTTGCCGCTTTGCTAAGAATAGTTGAAATAGTAGAACTCCTGGGAAGCCTCATAGGCCTTTTTTCTCCATCTACCTCATGAATAAGGGCATGAGCTGCCTCCTCCATGTCTGATCTATCCATGATGGTGAATGATGGAGTAAAGCCGACCCTCTTTGCCTCTTGTCTTAAAACACGGTGGGCAAGAGAATGGAAGGTGCCACCAGAAACCTCTCTGCACCTCCTGTCCGTGAGCTTTGCTGCCCTCTCCAGCATCTCTTTGGCCGCCTTTCTTGTAAAGGTAAGGAGAAGTATCTCCTTTGGTGGCACACCTCTTTCTACCAGCCAGGCGACCCTATAGACCAGGGTCCTTGTCTTTCCGCTTCCAGCCCCTGCAATCACGAGGATCGGCCCATCAGGGGCGGTAACTGCAGACAACTGGGCCTTGTTTAAGGCTTTTTCATATTGTATTTTACTGGGCATTAATCTCCTCTGGGGTCAGAGCCTCATAATCAAGAAAACCGCACCACCTGCAACGAGCAATAACAAGGCTAGTGGGATAGAGAAGGCAACAACTATCCTCAAATAACTTATCTCGTGGGCCTCTTTAAGCCCGATAATCTGAACAATGGTTTTCCAGGCCCATCCTATTGGGCTCCCTATAAATGGTAGTATGCTCCAGACCCTTGTCGCCTGAGAATAGGCAACAACCCTGAAGGTGGCCTCAAACCTGTTTTTAGCACCACCGACGAGAAGGAGCAAAAGATGGATGATAGAGCTTGAGATGAAGAGATTAACTGTTACCAATAAGGGTGAAAGGAAGATAAAGGATAGGAAAATAACCGGTAAGCTTAATGATATGGACAGACCCGCCAAAGGGTTAAGAAGTCCACTGGTAGCAATCAAAAAATCCCAGAAAAAGCCAACCATGCTGCTGATAGAGCCTACCAACAATCCGAATGCCAAAGGCTCTCTCCATCCACCCGTGACAGGCATGGTGGAAAACATCCTCCTGGGTGAAAAGATTACAGACTTAAGTGTCTGCTTTATCCCTCCCCATAGCCCAAGCTGCAGACGTCTTTCCCATGGTGTGCCATGCCTCTTCTCGGTTTTTACATCTTCTTCCTCTTTCAGATATTCAAATCTGGTTCCACAATTTGGGCATCTTATCCATCTTGCCCTGGGAGGTATCTTTTCAAGAGGAACGCTCTTTGTATAATTGCATTGTGGGCACGTTATCTCCACCACATCCAAACTCCAGACTTTAGATTATTTGCCCCACTATTGACATGATAATCTCGTAACATTTTAGCTCTTTGAAAACTACTCCTGGCCTTTACTCAAGGCCAAATAGTTACCCTTG
>JAPVWE010000113.1 GCA_028572035.1 Desulfobacteraceae bacterium
ATGATAACCTTCTTCTTTAATCAGCCCTCATAACCATTAAGGGCCTTCAATCCAGCCGCCATTGGTCTTTGAACCGCAAATACATTGAGAAAGATAACCAAGATAAAAGAGCCGACTATCCAGGCCCATTGAAGATGGGTAATCGCCTCTCCCATAAAATGTGCTGAAAGTATGGCATAAACAGGTCCGGCCTCCAGCATAATAATCAAAGCTATAAAGACCGAACTAATTATCATATAGACTAACCCGCCAAAGCCTGTTGCCACCTGGGCTATATTTTCATGTCCGAAATTGGGGTAAACAGCACCCAGACCAACCCCTAAGGCCACGATCCCCAAGACCAAAAAAAATATAGTTACTATAGATAAGGCCATCATAAAGGGAGTCACCTTTAAGAGGTAGTTGGTATAGATTATTAACATCTCAGCCAAGATGAGCATGGGAAGGAGATAGGCAAAATACTTGGACCACAAGAAACGCCGTAGTGAAAGAGGTGAAGAAAGGATAATCCAGAAGGCTCGTCCCTCAGAGCTCACTGCCGGAAATATGAACCTTACAGACAGGGCAGAGATAACAAACCCTGCCAACCCTATGTTCAGAAAGGATAATGCGTTCTGAAGGTAAATCGACTTTATCGGACTTCTCTCTAAGGGGAGGACACTGAAATTATAGAGATAAACAACCACCAAGGCACCTAAGAGAAGGAGCTGGGACCACTGGCTGTTATCCCGAAAAAAGGTGCGCACGTCCTTGGCGATCAGAGAGGTTGTGTCTGGCCCTAACGGTCTGGTTATCACTGAAACTATTTTCTCAAGTATCCTTCGCCCGGTACGGCTTCTCCTTTTTGCCTCCTGCGCTTTTGAAAAACCACTGAAGTATATAAGCCCGGCCATCCAGATATCTATTACTACCATTGCAAAGGCAGTACTCCAGAGAAGAAGATGGTTTAATATCTGGCTCCCTGTATATCTTGTCAATCTTGTCCACAGAAGATCTGTTGCCCAATGGCTTGGCAGATAAGGTGAATCAGGGGCCTTTAAGGCGCTTAAGTACTCTGCTATGCTTACAAATGTATCTGGATTGACCAGTCTCTCTGGTCTGAGAAATCGAAAAAGGAGATAGAGGATAACAATCAGAATGACAGAGAGAAACATGATAATATCTCTGGCCCTTTGGGCAGGAAAAAACCTGACTAAAACCATGATTACCATGATGCCTAAGCTTGCAGCAATGATAATCAAAGGAAAAGACACGTAGATCAGGCTCAGATAATAATTAGGGCCAGCATGGTAAACAAAACCATAGGCCATCATTACAGGAAGGCCAAAGACCAGTAGCATCCAGGAGCTATCAATCACTGTAAAAAAGCAGCGGCTCAGAAATATCTCTGTAAGCGTTGCGGGCAAAGAATGGCACAGTTCTAAATCTTGAGAGAGGTATAGATTAGAAAGGGCAGTTATAATATGACTGAAGATTAATAGAGAAAAGAAGATCAGGAGAACCATGGCAAGGAGATGTCTTGCAAGAATATCACCGATTATCTCCTGAGAAGAAAAGTAGCTAAGCACCCTGTAAAAAAGGAAAAACAGAACTAACCAGAATAGGATACCTGCACCAATTAGGGTTACAATCTTTATCTTTATATTGCTCCGGGGTCTTTTAAGACCATTCCTAAAACCAACGAACTTGGGGGAGATGAGAAGCTTAAACATTCTCACTTGCTTTCCAACCCTCCTGTTATTTTGAGAAAGATCCTCTCTAAATCTCCTTCCACCCCTGCCTGTTTTTCTAGATCCTCGGATGTGCCTGAGGCCACAATCCTACCCTTATCTACTATAGCTATCTGCTGACATATCTCTTGGGCCAGGGCCAGCGTATGGGTCGACATAAAAACTGTGGCCCCTTCCCTGGCCAACTCTTTAAATATCTCCTTTACCAGCTTGGCTCCTTTTGGATCCAGGCCAACCATCGGTTCATCAACAATAATGATCTTGGGATCATGTATTATAGCCGCAGCCATGATGAGTCTCTGTTTCATACCATGTGAATAGGATTCAATAAGCTCATCAGCCCACTCTGTCAATTCGAATAGGTCTAGCAAATCCAAGATCTTTTCACCTATTCTGTTTCCTTTCATCCCATATAGGCCTGCCTTAAACCTGAGGAACTCTACACCGCTGAGCTTTTCATAAAGAAAGGGCCGATCAGGGATAAAACCAATAATCCTTTTTGTCTTAGATGGTTCCTTGGCTATATCCAATCCATTTATATAGATGCGTCCACTGGTGGGCCTTAAGACACCTGCCATCATCTTGATAGTAGTTGTCTTTCCTGCCCCGTTTGGTCCTATGAAGCCAAAGATGGTTCCTTGAGGGATCTGAAGATTCAAGTCATCAACAGCCTTTATCCCACGGTAAATCTTGGTGAGGTTCTCAAATCTAATCATCAGCCCACTTTAGCTCACTTTCATCGGTAATCTAAGATTGAAAATCCAAGGGTACCAATCATTCTTACAATCTGGATCTGTTTTTCAATGCCACCATCAATAAGCTTAATATGGGTGGCGTCAACGGGCATCTGTTTTAGGGTTGCATCCATGGAAATCCATTTGTTTATATAGGCCTCATTCCAGGCATGGTAATAAAATCTCCCATCTTGGTAAACCAGACCAACAACGACTCTGCCTGGAATCCCTGCTGCCCTCAGTAATGCAGTCAGGATAGTGGCATGCTCATTACAGTCTCCTTCTCTATTCTTAAGGATCTCTTTTGCGTCCGGAACGGATACTACCGGCTTCTTTTCTAAATTCTCAAAAACCCAGCCCAGAATCATCTTAGCTGCCATGAAAGGATCTTTTAGGCCCTCAACTATCTTTTTGGCTAACGTGATTATCTCTTTATCTTCAGATTGAATTAGCATCTCTGGGCTTAGATAATATAGTAGTTTACTATCACTGCCTCTATAAGGGATGGTATAGGAGGCCTTAAAAGGGGGTCTTTCTTTTTTTACCGCAAGAATCCTCCCACTTAGAGATTGCCTTGAGCCATCAATAGGCAGGGAGGATGGAACCTGATCAAGAAGAACTTTTAGGTAAGATGACTGTCGCGGATTTTTTAATTCCTTTTCTATTTTTATGGCTGATAATTCAGAAAAATCGATGCTTTTTGACCTATCTAAACCTAATTTGGCCTTACCAGGAGTTGATCTGACAAGAGTGAATCCCATGAAGCCCGTTTCCTTTAGAGATACCCCCTTTTCATCAAGCCACAAAACCAAAGGCCTTCCCAAGAAGTCCATCTCCAACCGGAAGGCATCATAGGATTTACCATCAAGCACAATGACCTCTTTTGCCGCCACCTCGATAGTGGTAGGGTTGGTTGTCATGGTAACTGGATCAAAAACAGGGAAGGTAAAAGTCTCCCCTATCTTTAATGTGCAAGACCTAAAAAATTGTGTCATGCCTGCACTAATCATAGGCTTTGATGGCAGCCTGATTAACCGGGTTTCTTCTTTTCCCTTCTCACCCATTGAGAGGTAAAGAGTACTCCCCGCTATTTTACCGGATATCTTAAATTCAATAAGGCCGGAGGAAAGGGAAAAATCAAAACTGTTCAAAAGAAATCTCTCATCTAACTGTGCCCTTGTATAACTTAAGATCTCCTTTGATGAACCCATCAGGCTTACACTAAGAAATATCTCCTCCCTTACCTCAAAACCTTTTTTAGTCTTTTTAACCCTGGTGACTGTGTATCCAACTTTGCGCCCTTTTACAAAGATCTCCATCCATTCCTCTAAACCTTTTTCCAAAGGCACTTTTTTCCCATCACTATGGGTAAAATCCACACTCCTTGAGTCAAAACTGGTTCTCTTTACCAGCTCTGCCAGAACAAAGAGCCAGAAAAGAACTATCACAATTCCTGATATTTTATAGATAACGGATCTTTTCATTCTCAAGTCCTTATGGATTGTTGAGTTAAACAAGCAACAAGTAACCAGCAACGAGACTAACTCACAGGATCGAACTTATAAGGTCCCGGGAATTGCCAAGCATCTCCTCAAAGCCATTCTCTTCCAGACCAGTCCCATGGGCTACCATCCGAGCAAATTGGCGGGTCATGAGGGGAATGGGTGAGCCTTCTTGCAAGCTCTGAAGGAAATAGTCCGCCATCACTGAATAGCGAATGGGTGAGGAGATCTATCATCGATGAAATATCTTAAAGGGATTATCGCGGCCGGCAATGAGGGGTGAACAAGCACCAGGAGGTATCAAAGATCTTATATCCGCTTTTTTATCCCGTTAAATTTCCCCATGGGAACCCTATTTAACGGGGTGAACACGGGGCATAATGCCCCATGTGCCAACAGAGTTTACATCTTGTATTTGCCAAAATCCTCTGGCTTGACCTTTTCAAGTATATCTTGCCACTTCTTTCCTTGCTTAGTTTTGTCCGCAGGCACGCCTTCTTCGGTTATCTCAATCTGCTTAGACTTCTTTAGGACATCATCCGAAACAAATATAGGTGCCTTGGCCCTAAGGGCTAATGCAATGGCATCACTTGGCCGAGAATCTATTGATAACTCCTTACCCTTGCTCGTTAGATGAATAAGGGCATAGTAAGTATTATCCCTTAGGTCACAAATCTCTATTTTATTTACCTTGATATGCGTCTTATCCATGAAGTTTTTCAAAAGATCATGTGTCATAGGTCTGGAAAACTTTACACCTTCTATTTCACTGGCAATTGCCGTTGCCTCAAGAAGACCTATCCAAATAGGCAAGGTTTGTTCCCCTTCAATCTCTTTCAA
>JAPVWE010000114.1 GCA_028572035.1 Desulfobacteraceae bacterium
ACCAAATATCTTATTTTGAGTGGCTCTGTCCACCTTCAAAGCTTCCAGTACTCCTTGGTAATTAGCTATTATCTTCTTGATCTGGCTAAAATGGACATCGGAGCCAAAAACAATTCTATCCCGGGCACCCTGCCACCACAAGTAATTGCGAAAAAAATCGGGAGTCTTTCTTACCCAGCCAGAAATTGATCCAGTGATATCAAAATAAACATTCGGATTAAACCTGAGTACATCTGCTGCTTCTCTAAACCAGGGACCACCAAGATGAGCACCAATTAGGATAAGATGAGGAAAGGCTCTGGCGATGGTATCCAGATAAATAGGACGCATCCTCTCACAAGAAATATCATAGGATTTATCCTTGTCGGTCCGCCTAACCATTCCAGTATGAAAGAGAATGGGCATGTTGTGTTTCTCGGCTTGTGTATAATAAGGGTAGAAATCCTTGTCATCGTAATTCTTGGTGGGATTAATCACTTTCAGGCCCCGAAAGCCTGCCTGACGAAGTTCATCCACCTTTTCTACTGAATCTTTCCCTAATCTTAGGTGGCCAAACCCAATTATGAGGTGAGGATATTTGAGAAATGCCTCTTTTACCTCCTCGTTGCCCAGCTCATCATAGAGCTCCCCTAGCCCATTGAGGCACATCTTACTAAGTCCCAGTTTCTTTGCCTCCCTAACCAGATTCTCCAGATATCCTTCCTCCTTCAAAAGATGACAGTGCAGGTCTACTATCATTGTCTCCCTCTCCTTTCCAGGCCCTCCGCTTCAAATCTTGTTCTCCAGGATTTGGCTGAGTCAGTGTGACAGACTAAAGGGACTTATGTATAATATCATACGAATTTTGTCTGTGTCAACCCGTCCCAAAAAAATTTCGTGCACAGTTAAGCAAATACTCAGTAAACCCCGCTACAATTCCACAGCCCCATCATTCCTTACCGTAAAGTCTTGCCCCCTGAAGGGGACTGACCAAAGGCCGTTAGACCAAAGTTTTGTTGTTTTTGTATAACTTCGCTAATACCGCTCCCGTCGGATTTTACGCGCTGAATTCGAAGGTTGACAAAGAAAAATTGAGGAGTACACTAGCCGATGAGACTCACTTTCCCTTTACCAAATGCACCGGACACGAGGGGGAATTCCGCCGACAAAAGAAGAAGAGCTCCATCGTAGGTTCCGTCGAGAGAGCTCTTGAAATTCTGAAGTTCTTGTGGTCCAGTTTTTCCACTCTTTCCTCAACCCAGCTTTCCACATCCACCGGGTGAAACAGGACTAGCCTTCTCCACTTACTTTGCACGCCAGAGAAGCACCACTTTGTACAATGTGTATGCGACGATGGTAAGTACGCCATTATTGGGGTGAGGGTCCTTAATCTGGGGAGTGCATTCTTGCATAATCTTGAGCTGGAGAAAAAGTTTGCCCGCATCTCACTACATTTATCCTTCCAACCTCAGGCAAACAAGGAAGCTATTTTGAGGAGCCTTAAGTCAGAAGATCAGCGAAAAACAACACATGAGGAGGTGAGGAAGCAATAGTTGTTAGGCATTACCCTTAAAAACGGAAAAGGAGGAGGGGAAAATGCAGTTTGAAAAGAAGTATCGCGTAGCTCTCGGGATGGTCTTGTCGTTTGTAATTGTCTTATGTGGCACGGCTTTCGCGGCACAAAAAGTTGTCCACGTATGGCATACCGAGACCAATCCCCTATCGAGGACGGCGGTTGCCAACATCGTGGCAAGGTTTGAAGCCCTGCATCCGGATATTAAGGTGGAAGCAGAGGCTCTCGCATGGGGAGACCTGGAAGGGAAAATCATGGCTGGCCTGGCAGCGGGCTCACCCCCCGAGGTTTCCCACGGCCAGCCCGTCACCTGTGCTGCACTCCAGAATAAGGGGTTGCTTTTGCCACTGGACGAGCTGGTCAACCACATTGGAGAAGAGAATATCTGGGATCAGATAAAGAAGGTTGGTAAGTTTGGGGATCATTACTACGGCTTGGTTCACGCCGCTGGCACTTCCCTTTTGGTTTATCGGAAGGATTTGGCCAAGGAGAAAGGTATAGTGGAGGGTCCTAAGACATGGGAGGATTTTCTAGACATTGCCGAAGCTCTCACTACGGATGATATGTACGGAGTGACTATACCTGGCGACAATCTCTTCATCAATATACTTACAGGGGAGCTTACCAAGGCCAACGGTGGTATTCTCTTCGATGATCAGAATCGACCTCAATTCACAGGCAAGTCGATGATGGAGATGCTTGATTTCTGGAAGGAACTGACCAAGTATATGCCTCCCGGTTGGGAAGGACATGGATACCTGGAGACCTTCGCCAACATGTATGGGCAAAAAGCAGCCATGATGTATCAGGGATATGGAAGAGGCGCTTCATTAATAGAACAGTATGCACCCGAGTACATGGCCAATACAGACTATTTCGACGTCTGGATAAAGCCGCACGGACCTGGTGGCACAAAACCTGCCGCTCAAGTGGATGAAGAGCCATGGATGCTCTTCAAGGGTTCCAAATACCCCCAAGAAGCCATTGAGTTCCTGAAGTTTTTCTATGAGGATGATAACTACCTCGAGTACATCCAGACAGTTCCAATCCACTTCTTCCCTATAACCAAGTCCCTGCGGAGAAACAAGGACTATCTAGAGACCCCCATGATCAAGAAATGGAAGGGTTGGCTTGATGTCCAGCAGTACTATTTGGAAAATGACTTAGTTAAGCCGACTCTGATTATTGACTGGAAGGACCTGGCACAGAAGCCTTATCTTATGGAGATTCTGGGATCGGGAATACTCAAGGATATGGTAATGGAGGTAACCAAGGAGGACGTAGCTCTAGAAAAGGCCACCGCAAGGGCTCAGAAGAGGGCGGAAGAGCTCCTAGAGCGGGGAGGCTATGCCAAGTGGTAATATCCTGATTCGGGAAAAGTGCTGGGAGTATGCTCTCAAACTCCCAGCACTTTTTCGTTTTCGTAAGAGGCGGCAAAATAGGATAAAAAGGTGAAGATAAGCTCCCAAAAAACGGGAATCATGTTGATCATGCCTTCCGTTTTCGTAATTTGTGCTTTATTAGTCTATCCAGTTTCATACGGCATTTGGCTCAGTTTCTTTCGGAAACACTCCTTTTTCCCGGAACAGAACTTCGTGGGTCTTGCGAATTATGTCTATTTGCTGAAAGACCCAGATTTTTGGATGAGCCTAAGGTATGGCACCATTTATTCTTTTAGCACTATTTCCCTGCAGATTATTATTGGCATCATCGCAGCGTTGATTCTGCATGAGTCTTTTCGAGGGAGAAACTTTGTCCGCGGAATTGTCCTCTTTCCTTATATGATTCCTACAGTGGTGGCTATCCTCCTTTGGAAGTGGCTCCTTAATAGTGAGTTTGGTCTGATTAACTATTTTTTGCGCAGCATCGGCCTTGCTAGGGGGCCTATTAGCTGGATAGGAAAAGACTATATCATGACCTCTCTAATCCTCATTAGTGTTTGGGAGTTTTTCCCATTCGTTGTCTTGAGTGTTCTCGGTCGGCTGCAAACTATCCCGCCAGATCTGTATGAAGCAGCCAAGGTGGATGGAGCCGGTGCATTCAGTCGCTTCATACACATAACCCTTCCTCAGCTCAGAAATGTTCTTTTTGTGGTGATACTCCTGAGAAGTATATGGATGTTTACAAAGTTCGACACTGTTTGGCTCCTCACTCAGGGTGGCGGCGCGGAAAAATACATCAGAACCTTACCTGTCTATGCCTATATGAGAACCTTTATGTATTATCAGGCGGGGTTGGGATCAACCCTTGCAGTGATCATGTTTGGAATATTAATTGCTTTCGCAGCGATATATTTCAAGATGTTCAGAAGAGAAGAGGGGATTTGAGCATGAGAAAAATAAAGTCTCTTTCATCACGGGAACTGGCAGTTTATGGTTGTGCTCTGATTCTCGTCATTTTTGCGGCATTCCCCTTTTTCTGGATGATTTCTACTGCTTTTAAGCCATTAAGGGAAATATTTGCCTATCCACCGTATTTTTTCCCCAAAGATTCTACACTTGCCAATTTTGTAAGACTGTTTGAGCAAACTCGTTTTTTGACATATTTCAAGAACAGCGTGATTGTTTCAACCTCAGCTGTCGTTGTTACCATGATCATCGCTACGGCTGGAGCTTATAGCCTGACCCGATTCAGATATTACGGCCGTGAAAAGATTGCCAGTCTCATTCTTTTCACCTACATGTTTGCCCCTATTATGATCGTTATCCCCTTTTATGTATTAATCAGGAAAATAGGAATTGCCAACACGCATCTTGCCCTTATCATGGCTTACACCGCTTTTTGTCTACCCTTTAATATATGGCTGCTTAAAGCATTCTTTCAGAGTATACCTATAGTGTTGGAGGAGGCTGCCTTGACTGATGGGGCCGGAAGAATCCAGGCAATTATTCATGTGGTTTTTCCGCTAGCATTACCCGGTATTATTGCCACTGGAATTTTTACCTTCATATTGGCATGGAACGATTATATTTTTGTCAGAATTCTTATCACCTCGGATGAACTCAAGACCCTGTCTGTTGGGATAGCAGATCTTTATAATGCCACCGTGATCGATTGGGGAATGATTATGTCTGGGGGAATGATGATCACCATACCCGTCCTGGTATTCTTCACCTTCATCCAGAGGAATCTCATTGCAGGATGGGGGGCAGGTGCAGTCAAAGGTTGAAAGATAAGGAATAAATCATCAGGAGGAGATACTATGAGCTTAGATAACCTCTTCAG
>JAPVWE010000115.1 GCA_028572035.1 Desulfobacteraceae bacterium
GATGGGTTACCTCATAGACCACCTTGGCTTCTACCCCAGCTTTACCATTGCCGGTGCCAGTTTGGTCGCATTGACATTGGTCTGTTCTATCTGGCTGTGGGGCAGCCGTGACTGACCACGGCCTAGAGAGGAAAATATAACATCCAATATATCTCCGTTCTTGGTTTATCGGGATCAGTTTTCAGGGCGGTTGTCAATAGATCCAGGGCTTGCCCGCCTCAGGCGGACTTGTCCGCCGTTATTCTTGTCCGCCGTTTTTGTGGCGGAGTGGAGGGCTGGCCTGCTGACTATCTCATGGCCGCATCATTTCCAAGTGGGGGAACTCAAGGTTTAGGTATAATTTCTATCCATAAGTTGCTTCAGAACCAACCCCCTTAGGAGCCGAGCAAAGGGCGCAGCGCTTTATGAAGTCCCTTTCCAGCCCGATGTTAGCACATTTGCCTGATCATTCGTTCATATTCATCGTGACTGCCGATCCAGGTCCAGATGAAGTCAGAATCATCCTCGACAGCAAGAGCCCTGTAGTCGAGGCCGACTCTGACTGACTAGAACTCGCCCACCCTTTTGAAATGCAGGGAGGGATGCCGAGGATTTTCCTTTAAGAGTCTGAAACTCTCTTCTGCAATCCTTTGAATAGGTGAGGGGAGTCTCTCAAAGCACCTCCAGAAACGGCTCGTTGTTCTATGCATCTAAAGATCCTTCAATTTTCCCTCTTGCTTTTCTTTAAAAGCCTCTCTTGTTAGGAAGTCAAGCTTTCCATCCTTTGAGTCTTCCTCTATCTGTCTATCCCATTTTTCCCAATCCTTCTCTGAAAACCATTTCCTTAGTTTCACGAAATCCTTATCTGGAAGGCTCTCGATGGCTACTTTGATTTGCTCAACCTTAGACATCTTGTGTTCCTTTCTCACATAAATGATTGATTCAATGCTTATTCTTTGGGCTAACAATTACTATGCAGGAAAATTGCTGTATAGTCCAGTATATTTAGTCTTTTACAGAATTCCTTAGCGCACTGGTTTATTAAAATCAGCCTTCAGGGCGGTTGTCGATAGATCCAGGGTTTACCCGCCTCTGGCGGGCTGCCCTGCTGACTATCTCATGGCCGCTTCATTCACATGAGTGGAGATTCACAATTCAAGGCATGGCCCCTACGGCCCCATCACCTCTTTTGGGAGAAGATATTTAATTATTTAAAGATGTCCCCCTTTAATTCTTGAGTGGAAATTATCAATTCAAGACCCCTCTCTTGTTCACGGCTGTTCCAATAATTGTATCACCATTTCTTCTATTGCTTCAACAAACTTTACAGCAAAGTCGAAAGCCTGGCGAGCCTCATTCTGCGACACAATACCTGAGACATCGTAGATAACACGATGTCTCTTGCTTCTCATTTTGTCGAAGATATATATTTCATCTTGAAATTTTTCCCCTAATGTTATTTCTGCAAATTGGACAGTGACTTTGTGCTGCCCTTCACCGGTACCAGGTCTAAAACCTTTAGCAAACATCAAGGCTCGTGTGGCTTGCAAAAGAGCGTTATAGGCTATGCTAAAAGCCCAATCCCTGTCATTGGCCATTATTAACCTTGCCGCTTTTATGTCCCTTTTGGCAAGCTGGATTCTGTCTTTTACCTGAGACGGGGATGCATTAAAACGTTTTATGATTCCCTTACTCACCAATTCTTCGTAATTCATCCTCATTCCCAATCAACATGATTTTAGGATCGTTTATCACCCGTGTGATAAAAGGGTCCTTTTCTTTGACACGCTTTTTTATCTCTGAAAGGTTATAAAGCGAAGGGTTTATTACTCGTGAGAGGAGATCTTCAGGTTCTCTCATTAACTTCAATAAGTTCTCAAGAGGAATTTGTCCTATGACCATTAAATCTATATCACTTTTCTTACTTTCTGTTCCTGATGCAAAAGAACCATATATGAAGGCATAGTCTATATCCTTTTCCTTTGACAATATATCTTTAAAAACCCCAATAGCACCTCTTGTTTTAAGGAAGATTAACTTTAGTTCCCCATATATTAAGAATTCCTTGTTCAGGCCAAAGTACTTTAGGTTACCTTCCTTTCGGCTGCACAAAAGTCCAATTTCCTCAAGATTTTGAAGTTCGATGCTAACGTTCTTATAATCTTCACCTGTGATTCTTGCTATCTCGCGAACATATAATTCCCTTTCAGGATTCAAGAAGAATTCACTGAGAAGTTCAATTCTTACTTTGGAAGAAAATAGTTTCTTGAGCATACAATTTCTCTCATTGATGGTCTATATACATCATTTGATGGTCATATTACATCAGTAAAAGCAAAAAGTCAATCTGATGACTATAAATTTTTCATTCTTTTAACCATTTCAAACCCTCTTGAAACCGAATTGCCAATACACAAATAATCAGGAATTCTAAAATTTACTGAAAAGGTGCCGAGGAAGCCAAGCATGGAAGTCCTCTTGAGAGAGGTTCGGACATCTTCAATCTTAATGATATTGGCTTAAAAACGAGCAGGAAGGGTGGATAATAATTAAGTTCTGATCCCACTTTCAAACAGTGTTTTCTTCAAATTCATTTTATCTACATTTTATGGGCCTTCTAGAAGAAAAAGCCTGATTCTACTGTGACGAAAAAGCCCTGACCGGCGTTTATGCAATTCATCAGCGCTGAGCGAGGAAGTGATTGAGTCAAGGATAAAGATTTGACCCCCGTTCACTTGTCAAGAGTGTAGACCTGACCCCTATGTTTTCAATAAAAAAGGGGACAGGGCAATAAATAATCATCCGGAGACTTTGTGCACATGCAATCATGTAAATGACATGGATTTCACTGTTAATGATTTGTTATGTGGCATCTACTATACTCAGAACAGCATCCCATACAACTTCAGAAGCCATAACGCCAAAAGTAACTTTGTTTAAGTTTTGATTCTCGACTTCGTTTGTCGTAATTGCGTAGAAGACATCACCATCGTAAACTGTGTGAAATGGTTGTATTGCACGAGCCATGGAACTATGAACTTGCCTGGCAAGTTGGTTAAGGTAGATCAAATCAAACTTTTGGTTTGTGATTAAAACTGTTAGCGTGGTGTTACCTTGATGGATGCTCACCGCTTCAGGATTGAAGAATCGTTCTTCCAGATCCTCAAACAGATGTTTTCGTTTGTCAGTTTTTCGATTCAAGTGACCCATTACAACCTGTCCCTGCCGATCAACAATTGCACCAATAGCACTGACCACAGTGAAGGCAGAAATCTTCGTGTGGCCAAGCTGGCGAAAGGCACCTCCTTGTCCTGAGGGCTCCCCTTGTTGAAAATCCATCCCTTTGCCAACCATAGCAGAACAACCAGCGCCACGAGGCCCAATAGGGAAAACACCAGATCGGGCAGACTTGACTGCCGCTCTGCCCAAACGTTTGTCTGCATAAATCCGATTATCTCTTGAAGCGTAATCATAGATAACCGCACCAGACACACGGGCAACCTCATTAAAATCACACGAATACCCAGCCATGGCAAATAACTCAGCAGCTACGCCCGTAGCAGCCTCAAGGCCATAAAATGACCCGCCAGCAAAACAAACAGCATGATTCCATGGATGGTTTCCTATTGTGCCAGGTGTCCCGCCCCGAATGTCGATAGCGGTGGTTGCACCTTCCGGGAAAATGAAAACGGTGCAACCAGTGGGGCCTTCCTTGTATTCAGCCACACCGATTTGAAAAGCTGAAAAATCGAACTCAAGAACAGGATCTTCAAAACGACTCACTGGATCAAAATCTGTATTATCGTTCGTAAGCATGGGTTCTCCTTCAATCTTGACCCTCAGCAGACTGTGCTGTTTCTCCTATCAGGGCTGTATAACGAGTAAGAGGTTGCCTAAGCAAAAAGATATTTTGTTGCTTTCTGGCGACCTACCCTCCGTTATTAGCGTCATAGGTTGCAACTTTGGAGGGGCGGCCTGTGTCTGAAAAGCCACAACATGATGCGGCCAGTTTCTTCACCCGGAAAGTTGTCATGACTTCCCAGAAGCCTAAATGCTCATAATGCTGTGAATTCGAAAAAATACGCAAGACTGAGTCTGGTTTGAGGCCTTCTGGATTTCGTAAATTTGACAAGCCAAGTATTCTATTGGAATTGTGCAAAATTCTGCGCCTACCAGGGATCCTTGATTCTTACCCTATCATTTATGCGGCAACATGTCAAAATTATTGAAGATAACGTTTGGTAGTAGATTCGCTCGCCCCTTGAAATATAGACCAGGCGTCGTTCCAAGAGCCTTTTTAAACATGGCGATGAATGCACTTGGGCTCTCATAACCGAGGTCCAATTAACGGGTCAAATTTTCGTTTGACTTTTCTTTACAGAGAGGCTTTCTGCTCCAGTCTGGCACGGCTAATAACATGATACGGGCATATAGGAATTTTATTTTCAGAGGCCTGGACATGGCTTGATATGCTATAAATCAATATAGATAAGTCAACAGAAGATCTGACCCCTTTACTTTACCTTTACTTGCAATAATAAATAATTAAGACGCGACCCCTTTCTTTTTCTCAAATAGTTAAGCAGTTTCTGCACGAACGTCCCCCTTTACAAATTACTGCCCATGTTATTGATCGCTGACCTGCAGATTGGATTAACGATTAATAATACCATTGGAAAGTTTTCTGGGGGTGGTCTGGCTTACGATTAATAGCAGAATACTGCAAAGCTCTCTTCCTTAGAAAACCACCATATTTTGTCCCTTTTCCTCGATATTGGTTTAGTC
>JAPVWE010000116.1 GCA_028572035.1 Desulfobacteraceae bacterium
CAATTCCCGGTCATCCGTAATGAGCCTGTAGGCAATAGTAAGGCCAATTACCTTCCAACGCGCATATGGAAATAAGACAAAAAACAAAGCTATTATTGATTAGCAGCATATTAATAGTATCTGCGGCGTATAGCTTTCACAAAATCGCCAACTTGGACTTCTGGTTGCATTTGAAGGCAGGAGAATACATTTTGGGCTATTTTGTGATCCCTGATACAAATATTTTTAACTACCCTTCGGAAGGGCACCGATGGCTAAATGTATATTGGATTTTCCAGATCATCATATTTCTTGTCTATAAGATTGCAGGGATATCCGGTCTTATACTATCCAAGGTCGCTATTTTCGCTCTATGCGTTTGGTTATTGTACAAAGCAGGAGAGGTGGATGGCGCCTCACCACATTTAAACGCTCTTGCTTTGATCCTTTGCATAATGGCGGCTAATGAGAGATTTATTATTAGGCCGGAGATGTTTAGTCTCCTGTTTATTGCTCTCTATTTCTTTGCTTTACAGTTGTACATCCGCAAGCGCAAGAGGATTATCTGGCTCATCCCATTGTTCCAGCTTTTTTGGGTAAACATGCATGGCCTGCACGTATTGGGGCTTTTTGTAATACTTAGTTTTATTGTGGGGGAATTTTTTTCTTCCGTCCTGCGAAAACACTTCGACAAAACAAAGCTCAAGACATTGTCCCTGGTCTTTGGACTTTCCCTTCTGGCATGTCTGTTTGCTCTTTATGGGCATGATGAACTCTTTCTTCTTGCCAAGGGGACGTACAGAGCTTTGTCCTTAAAGAATATCCCTGAACTGATATCTCCCTTTTCATCACGTGCAGGTTTTGGAACCCAGGAGATATTTTTTTATAAATTGTTGTTTGTCGTATCTGCATGTTCTTTTGTCCTTCGTATAAGGCACTTAAATTGGTCCCACTTGATCTTGTATGTCGGTTTTTTCTACCTTTCCCTTCAAGCCAGAAGAAACATACCCTACTTTGCAATTATAGCGGGTCCTATCATGGCGATTAATCTCACCCGTAGTCTTGCAGGGCTAACTTTTTTTAAGGAGAAAAAATGGCCTTTGGAGACTTGTGGGGCTTATATCATTTTTGGATTGTCCATCTTGTTACTCTTTGATGTAGCTTCTAATGACTACTACATAAGAAACAGAAGTAATAAGAGATTCGGTTTAGGCATTTCACCGGCCACATATCCCATTAAGGCCATTGATTTCATCATGAAAAATCAAATAAAAGGGCCGGTATTGAATGATTCGAGCGTAGGCAGTTACTTCGTATGGAGGATGTATCCCCGGCAAAAGGCATTTGTTGACGGAAGGCTGGCTTGGGGTGACAAATACCTGTCTTATTTTTATCTGCCCCAACACTTTCAAAGGATTGCAAAGTCATACCGGTTAAACTATGTAATTTTAGGGCATGGCTGGTCATCCAAGCTTTACGGACTAGTAACAGCCCTTCACAAAAGCAAAGATTGGGCATTGGTTTATTTTGACGAAGTAGCCGTCATTTTTGTAAGAAGCAGTGCCGTGAATAAGGCTGTGATAGATAGGCACGCTGCAAATCTTGGCTTGAAAAGTTATCCTGCAAACCTTCTTTTTCAAAGATTCCCTGTAGGTCACTTTCACCTGGGAAATCTCTTTGTGGCCTTGGGGCAGTCAACGTGGGCCAAAGCTGCGTTTGAATATTGTATTGAGGTTTTCCCGGATTATTTTGAAGCTCACCTCAATTTAGCCTGTCTTTACAACGAATTGGGCCAGTTGAAACCCGCTGAAAGGCATTATCTGAAGTCGCTCGATATAAAACCGAAACTGGCCCAGGCTCATTCGGGGTTAGGGGAGGTTTACCTAAAGGGGCGGCAGTTTGAAAAGGCTATTAAGGCTTACAAGGCGGCTTCCAGCCTGGATAAACAGAACCTGTCCTTACGCCGAACCTTGGTCTTGTTGTATCTTAACGAAGGGCGACGCAAAGACGCCATGTCTGAATTGGAGAAAATATTAGAGATAAATCCTCAAGAGAAAATAGCTAAAGCTTTTATTGGTTATAGTTCTAAACCTTCCCGGTAGCGGACATGGATGGGGCACGATAGTCGGATTTTATAGACAGGCTGGTGATAGAGAGCATAAAGCATAGAACGGAGAGCGAAGAGCATAGAGTAGAGAGTTTAAATGAAACAACTGGGACTAAATCCGTATATTGAGTTTTTGGTGGTTGCGGGCCTTGTGCTGCTATTCGGCGTTGCTGCCTATCAGCGAAACCTTGTCTGGAAAGATGATCTTTTTCTGTGGTCGGATGTGGTCAAGAAGTCTTCCAATGAGGCGAGGCCTTACCTCTTACTCGGGATCGCCTACCAGGGAAGGGAGCTGATAGACGAAGCCGTCAACCGATATATGAAGGCCCTTGCCTTAAGACCGAATTATGCCGCAGCGCACCATAATCTCGGAAAAGCCTATGGTGAACTCGGACGCTTCAAAGAGGAGTTTGAGGCATATCAGGAGGCGATCCGTATCAATCCGCGCCTTGCCCAGGCTCACTACAATATAGGGCTCCTTTTCGGAAAAATGGAAAACTATCAGGAAGAGTTGCAGGCATACAAGCGGGCTATCCGCCTGAAACCGGACTATCAGAAGGGGTATTGCAATCTTGGAGCGGTCTATGCACAAATGGGCCATTATTCAAAGGCTATTTGGGCATTCAGGGAAGCTCTCAGGCTAAACCCGGATGACAGGGTGGCTCAACAAAACCTTAAAATGGCTTATGACAAGATCAAAGACGGGGAAAAGGGTTGAAACTAAACTCCATTATTGAGTATCTGATGCTAATTAGCCTTGTGGCGGTATTCGGTTTTGCCGCATATCAGCGCAATTTTGTCTGGAAAGATAATCTTACTCTTTGGAGTGACTGTACAACTAAATCCTCTTATAAATATAGAACACACAATAATCTCGGCCTTGCCCTTTTTAATAATAAAGATTTAGATAAAGCGCTAGTAGAATTCAGGCAGGCACTAAGGTTAAATCCACGCGCAGAAAAAGCATGTCTTAATATAGGGCGGATTTATGAGGAAGAAGGAAGGATCAAGGATGCCATTGAACAATATCAGAATGCCCTTAAGATAGCGCCGCAATCTATTAATACTATGCATTTTATAGGGAATGCATATGCAAAAAACAGGCAATTGGATATAGCGATTTTTTATTATAAAAAGGCTCTTGTGTTAAAGCCTGATAGCCCGTCACTATTGGTCAGCCTTGGCTCTGCTTTACACAAAAAAGGATTAACAGCGGAAGCAATAGATAAATTCAAAAAAGCAGTCAAAATAGCTCCCGACATGCCTCAGGCTTATTATAATCTTGGGATAATAAATGATGAAAAAAAGCTCTCAGAGAAGGCAATACACTATTACAGAAAGGCGTTGAATATAAAACCTGATTATCCTGAAGCCCTGTCTAATCTCGGTATAATCTATGGGAGGATGGGGTTATTGGAACAGGCTATTGAATATTTTGAGCGATCCCTATGGATAAAACCGGATGACCCTATAACACTAAAAAACCTGTCTTACGCCAATGAACAATTAACAAAGGGCTGATAGTTAAGGCTATTGATACATACGAAAAGGGTCTTATGCACGCCATCCAGCCATAAGAAAAGGGGACTTTTTTTCGTCCCCTTTTCTTTGTAAGTCTGTGAGTTAGAGATTAAGTATCAATTCTAACTACCAGACACACCGTCTTTGCTAGTATGGCAGACAAAACAGCCGGTGGTATTGGAGCCTCCTCCAACTTCCATTAGATCGTAATTCCACCTTAACATGTCGTCATAAGGACTTCCGTGTGCAACGTGGCACGATAAGCACATGACCATGTCAGTGCCCGCGGCTACGGTAGCAACTCCCACCTCGCCTGCCCAGCTAAAACCGCTGGGCCGGGCTACCGGAGTATTAGGATTATACTGTGTGGACATAGAAGCATACTCAGTTCCTGCCGTATTTGGTATCACAAAATCAGACGGATGCCGGGTCCATGGGGTTGCACCTGCTGCTGTTGCATCCTGTATATGGAAGGTCCCGTGGCAGCCTGTACAGTATTCTGTCATGGTACAGGCAGCACTACCACTAAATCCACCCGGATTGTCTTTAGAGCCAGCATTTCCAAGATACTCATTGTGGTTGGTGCCGCCGGCGGTAGCGCTATAACCCCAGCCGCTATGCTCAATTCCTTTAACGCCGAGGGTGGCTCCACCCATATGTCCTGACAGCCAGCGATACCATGGCGCAGCGGTCACATTGCCGGATGATGAGGTATGGTGCGCCGGGCTCATATGGCAACTCTCGCAACTATTCTTGCCGCCTTCTGCTGAAGGAGCCGTGTTCAAATTTTCATGGCAGGAATTAGTGCCGCAGGCAATACCATTCGTTGCTCCGGGTGCCTGAGAAAGCTCGCCATCAGAGTTAGCGGCTACTACATTATGCCCCTTTGCATCGCTGACATTTTCAACCCACCAGAAATTGCCTCCGGCCAGGGTATTGGTACCAAAGGTTGGCTCATTTGAGCCCATAACATAAGGGATGGAGTTTGAACCGGTATTGTCTCCTGTGTGGCAGGCGAGGCAGCTGCTGGCAACCAGAAGATTATTAGCTGGGTCTCCACCTGTTATTGATACTCCGTTCTGCATGTTGTGCATTGTATGGCAATCGGCGCATACT
>JAPVWE010000117.1 GCA_028572035.1 Desulfobacteraceae bacterium
CCATAACATTTTAGCTCTTTGAAAACTACTCCTGGCCTTTACTCAAGGCCAAATAGTTACCCTTGGTGAGACGCATGAGCATGGAGATGTCTTTTTTTACCTCATGCCCTCTAACAGGAGGCCTCAGCGTGCCGCTTTAAACCATGCGCACGAGCAACTCGTCATTGTCTTCTAGGGGGCCTTTGTCCGTGTGCGCCAGTTTGAAGCGGCCTACCGACTCGTCTTTGTGAGGGCATGGTAAAAAAAGACATCTCCATGCTCATACACCAGTTAATTTCAAAGAGCTAAAATGTTACGAAATGTATTAATAGCATAGATAGAATTCATGAAGGAGATAAAACCAGATGAGTGAAAAGAGTGGCAACATTTTCTCTAAGGTTCAAAGGTATTATCAGGATTATGGACTCAGGGCGCGAGAACTAAAAGATCAGGGGAAAAAGGTAATCGCCTATCTTTGTTCCCTTGTTCCGGTGGAGATTATAACAGCGACAGGTCTTGTGCCGTTAAGGATAAGGGGGGATGTCCATGAACCCATCACCAAGGGTGATACACAATTGGAGGTCATAGCATGCCCCTTTGTACGCAGTTGCTTTGATATTGCACTCAAAGGAAAATATGATTTTTGTGATGGCCTCATTATTCCCCATGCCTGCGACAGCATGGCCAGAACCTATAGCGTCTGGAGGTATTCGCTGGGATTGCCTTATTCTCATTTTATTAATCTTCCCCATGCAGTCAGCGGGCCATCCATGGAGTTTTTTACGGCAGAGCTAAACACATTCAGAAAAAGCCTCGGGAGGTTTGCTAAGAAAGAGATCTCAGATGAGGACCTTGCTGAGGCCATTCACTTATATAATGTAAACAGGGACAAGGCAAAGGCCCTTTATGGATTAAGGAAGTCCAACCCGCCTCTTATCTCAGGGACGGAGATAGCAAAGGTTTTGACAGTCGGGATGAGTCTGCCTGTTGCCGAGTCGAATGAATTATTTGATGATGTTTTAGGGGAACTAGGGCAGAGAAAAGAAGCTCCCTTGCAAAAGGCACCTCGAATAATGGTTGACGGTGCCTGCGTGGATAACATTGATTTTATCAGCCTCGTTGAGGATAGTGGAGCCAATGTGGTTGTTGATAGCCTATGTATTGGTACAAGGGATTACTGGCCTCATGTAGACGTTGGTGGCGATCCTATGGAGGCAATCGCTCATCGGTATCTGGATAAGATAAACTGCCCCAGGACCTATAGGGAAAAGGTAGGTGAAACCTATGAGGAAGATCTGGAGGCAAGATTTGGTGATATTGGCTCCTTAAGGAAGGAATTTGAGGTTGATGGTGTTATCCTCTATATCTATAAATATTGTGACCCATTTGGTTTTGAGGTTTCCTCAAGGAAGGCATACCTTGATTCCCTGAAAATCCCGGTTCTCTATTTGGAGGATGAATACTCAGCAGGTACTATTGGCAGATTAAGAACAAGGATCCAGGCATTTCTTGAGATGATAGGATAATGTAAGGAGGTTTTAGTAGATGGCTGAGGAGCAAAAAAAAGATAAAAAAAAGAGACGAACTGCAACCGAGACCGCCAGTAAAATCGGTGGCATGGTAAAGGCAGCTATTGGTGGTGCTGTAAGGGCACGTGAGCAAGGGAAGCCCCTTGCCTATACATTTATCTGTTGCAATTATGATGAGATAATAAGGGCCATGGATATCGTGCCGGTCTGGACCGAAAATTATGCTGGTATATGCGGGGCTAAGAGGGATGCAGAGAGATTCCTCGAAAGGGCGGAGTCTCTTGGATTTTCACGCTCTCTGTGCACCTATGCCCTCTGCGGGATCGGCTTTGACCAGTGGAGGGAAGAGTTGGGTTCCATGCCTCCGGATGCCCCATGGGGGGGCCAGGCAAAACCTGATTTTATGCTATCCAGTGGTCAGATCCTGTGTGACCCGAGAAACAAGTGGTATCAGGCAGTTCAGCAGTATATGCCCGATGTTCCTATCTACAATGTAGGTCTACCGTGGCCCGTGTATGAGGATGATATTGAGGTTGCTGATGTTGAGGACTATTATATCAACTATATAGTAGAGGAGCTACGGGGACTGGTGAGATTCCTGGAAGAGCAAACAGGAAAAAGGATGGATTGGGATAGGTTGAGCGAATCGGTTGATTTAAGCGAGAGAACCTGGAATCTGATCTGGGAGACCTATGAGCTGAGAAGGGCTGTGCCGACACCAATGGGTACAGGAGACGCCATGAATACCATGGTCCCCATGGTCTTTATGATGGGCACCCAGGAAGGATATGACTTTTTCTTAGAGCTAAATAGGGAGCTCAAGGATAAGATTGCCAGGAAGGAGGGGGTTATCCCGGATGAGAAATATAGACTCCTGTGGGGTGGGGGATTACCCTCATGGTTTGCCCTGACCGATTTTAATTATTTCAATAGCAGAGGGGCGGTTTTTCCGGTTGAGACTACATATCGCATGATCGAACCCATCTACCGGCTGAACATACCTGAAACAAACGACCCTATCGAACGACTGGCCTGGAGATGGCTTAGATATTGGACCTATTGGTATGACAAGGCCAAGAAAAGGCCTGGATCAGAGCCAGATGTGGAACGGCTAATACAGTATATTGAAGACTACCAGATTGACGGTATCGTCATGCATGAGGCATTTTCATGTAGAACCTGGCATCTTGGCCTGATCTGGCAGTTAAATCAATTAAAAAAGATATACAAGCCGATTCCCGTATTAGTATTAGGGCCAGATGGGAAGAGAAAAGAGGAAAGGAGGGAGCTCCCTTCCTTGATCTTGGAAAGTGATATAATAGATATAAGCTCTTACTCCGAGATGGATACAAGAAACAGGATAGATGCCTTTATAGAAACCCTGGAACAATCAAAAAAAAGCACAACCGTCCACCAGTAATGTTCTAGTGGGGTTGGGCCAATTTCCTCCAGGCGATATCTACAGACCGAGAGGGAAGCAGCCGAAGTGGAATCTTTCTTGAGATATGGCGTCTCGGAAATAGCCCCAGCCCCTATTTGAGCTGAACGCATGATTAAATCTTTCCCGATTGAACCAATCTGGAAAAGTGCTCAAAGGATCTATCAAAGGTTGCCTCTGCATCTTTGGGAAAACAACATGCTGGCAGCTCCTTTGATCTCAAATGATATGCTACACACTCGCAGCAAGTACCTTTCCTTGAGCAGGGTTCATAGGTACAGTTGCATTTCTTTAGATTCTCTTCTTGTTTACATTCCATACTACTACCTCCAATCTTTAAAGTGAGCTAAATCAGCCTCAGGCTGATAAAGTGCCGGCCCGCTTCCGAGTTCCGGAATTCGGAAACTCGCCTGAGCCCGCCCGGCATTCGCCTGCCCGTCCCGGGGCGGTACGCGCCGGGGAGGCAAAGCCGATGGCGGACGGGCGAGAGCGTTGCGGGCAGGCCTAAAGTGTGAAGTGCCTAAAGTTAAAGTACTTTTCCTGCGCTATTCTCTATTATCCATCACTTTAACCACTCCCCTAATAACACCTACAGAGTAAATTGGTCTCCCCTTTTTATTTTCCAAAGGCCTAAAAGGGTTATTGAACATAACAGTTGAATCTGGTAGCCTTACAGGGATTCCAAATTATGCCCTATTTATCACTCGGATAAATTGATGAAAACTTTAGCCCAATTTGTTTTCTTTATATCTTTGCTTGTGATTCAGTTTCCCTTTCTTAATCCTATCCATGCAAAGGATATCCATCCGGTTTTTAAGAAACTGGTCGAGCGCTTACAAATGGATGGTCTGGATGGAAGATATCTCCAAGATATTTTTACTCGCCAGGAGCTCAAGCTGATGCCCAAGGCAGTTGCTAAGAGCCTGGTCAGAAAGGAAGCCAATCTTAACTATGCCCAGTTTCTGGAGAGGTATTCAGTCACCAGGACTATCTCTTACCTCAAAACTCATAATAGGATTCTTAAGAAGATGGAGAGCCATTTCAATATCTCCGCCCCTGTGGTCGTAGCAATCCTTTCTGTAGAGACCTCGTGCGGAAGGTATATGGGTTCCTTTGAGGCAGTTAACATTTTGGTGACCCAAACACTCTCCTTAGAACCAGAAATTTCTCGACAGATTTATGATCAAATCCCCTTGGAAGAGAGATCGGAACTTGATCCCAAAGAGATTAGAAAAAGGCTCAGAAAAAAGAGCATCAGGGCCTACAAAGAACTAAAGGCCCTTCTTACGCATGTCAAGGATCAGAATATAGATCCCTTTACTATAAAGGGCTCAATAGAGGGTGCCATTGGACTACCACAGTTCCTTCCCTCAAATATCAAAAGATACGGATTTGATGGAAACGGTGATGGTAAGATCGATCTCTTTCAACATGAAGATGCCATCGCCAGTATTGCCTCTTACCTTAAGGCCCATAACTGGAGGGAGGACAATAATTACAAAAAGAAAAAAGAGATCATCCGCGACTACAACCCAAGCGATTATTATGCCAGCACCATACTCAAATTGGCTGAGAGGCTAACTCTTCACTGGCATTAAGACTATCTCATGCAACTGTTACTCCTTTACTCAGATGAATATCCTGATTGTATGAAATGTCTCTAATCCCTCCTTAGAACAGAAGTCTCCTCTTCTATCTTGATACAGAAATAAA
>JAPVWE010000118.1 GCA_028572035.1 Desulfobacteraceae bacterium
TTTGAAGCGGCACGCTGAGGCCCCCTGTTAGAGGGCATGAGGTAAAAAAAGACATCTCCATGCTCATGCGTCTCACCAAGGGTAACTATTTGGCCTTGAGTAAAGGCCAGGAGTAGTTTTCAAAGAGCTAAAATGTTACAATTAATCGAATTACGGGACGTTGTTTCTCAATGAACTTGGTTGTATAGGAATTTCCTTTTCTAACCCCCTCCCTGCCCGCTCGTGCCTCGCAGTGGCAGGTGGGCCAAAAACCCTCCCCCTTGTCGGAGATCCCGCCGCCTTCATGGCGGGAAAGGGAGACCTTGAGGTTATCCCGTAAGGTTCGCGATTTAGCCTCCTTAGGAAGAAGAATTGCTGGGGGCGAAGGGCTAACAGAATCAGATTTGAGGTCGGGGAGCAGGAAGAGGAGGGTATCTAGGGCAGGAAGATTATACTGTCAGCTGGCGGTGAGGAAGCTGGGTTATCCAGCAGCGCAGGTCGCGCGATTTCTAGGCGTGACCACTTCTGCCGTAGTACGGGCTGCCAGTTCTGAGGATCTGCCTAAAATTGAAAATTGCTTGTAAGTTCATTCAGAAACAATGTCCCCCCTTCACTTGGACAGAAAGAGATCATCTTTCCACGACCTGACTCTGGATACCTCTGACTTTCAGATCATGGTATTGTTTCTCTGCACCCTCTTTGGTTACAAAAGTGCCAACAAAGAGTCGAGATTGCCCAGTATGATCCTTTATAACATATGGACTAAGGCCAAGGTTTTTCAGTGAAAGGATCTTATCTTCGAGCTCATCCGGTGATGTATAGGTATCGATAAGGTTAGCATACTTTGTCTTCTTGACAAGGGCTTCTCTTAATCTATGCTCCTTTCTGAATTTTTCGGCCTGTTCCGGTCCCTCAAAATGCCCAGCATATACTCTGTACCATGTCTTGTTGCCCAACTCCACCTCGACCCAATAAGGAGAAAGCTCTTTTTTCCTATAAAGGGAAACAGCCTTTTTTGCTCCCCCTGGGGTTGAAAAAGCTCCGAGTCGAATGGAATATGGATATGAGACAATTTTTTGTGCACTCTTCTGCTTTGCGGAGACCGCCTCTGATTTCTTTCGAATGGACGTCTCTGAAGTACCTTTTTGAACAGAAATTTTACCTTTGACCGCAGGCTTCCCAACAGACACCGTAGGCTTCGGCTTCTGGCTCACCGTCTCTGGTTTTCCTGGAATTGCCGGCTTTGAGATTCCTTTTTTGACTTTAGGGGCTTCAGTATCCATCACATACCTTGGTAAAAGCCTTCCTTTTTTGACCGCTGATTTCCTGTCATCTTTTTTGACCAGCCTTTGTACGTCCAGCGCTTTAAAGGGGTCTATTATACCGCTCTGCCAGAGGATACCCGCAGAAAGAAAGGCTATTGCCACCAATATTAGAGCCAATCTCCCTATTTTCAGCTTCTTGGGCGACTTCTCCTGAAACGCTTTTTCCTCTTCCCGCCTATCCCCCTTGCCCCTGAAAAATGCCAACCCCCATTTATGCTCACGACTCTTCTTACCTTTCCCTTCCTCACCGTATGAATAGGAACTGTAGTAGTATTTATAATCTTGAAAATCGGGACTTACTTCTGGCCTCATTCCATTGAGGATCACTCCCATGGTATTACACTCAACTTGCTTTAGTTGAGCGGCAGATCTTTTTAGCATTCCCCTGGATACGGCACCCACACGATAAACCAATAGCACCCCATCCACTTTTGTCCCCAGAATAGCCGCATCGGCCGTAGAGAGAATGGGTGGGGAGTCAAATAGGATCATGTCATATTCTTCTTTTGCCTCTTCAATAAAATCCCTTAAGGCACTGGAGCCAATCAGCTCGGCAGGGTTAAGCGGTATGGGCCCGCTGGTGATGACATGGATATTGTCCAGCCCCGCTGTCTTTATGATCTCAGTCTGGGTCATTTTCCCCATGACCATATCCATAACGGTCTTTACCGTATCATGCCAGTGAAAATTCCCCAGCAAGATGTCTGTCAGCCCGGGTGTGCTCTCCACGCCAAACGCCCTATATATGAAAGGCTTTCTCAAATCACATCCAACCAAAAGGACCTTCATCCCTGCCTGAGCCATGGTCAGGGCCAAATTTATAGCCACCAGCGTTTTCCCCTCTTGAGGAGAACTGCTCGTTATTGCTATGGTCTGTATCTTTTTCTCCACGTCTTTAAACTGAACATTGGTCCTGAGTGCTCGAAAACTCTCTGCCATCATCGATTTGGGGACAAAATGGGATATGAGATAGCTTATACGCATCTCATCAGGCACCCCAGTCCCTTCCGGATACTTTTCTTTTAAGCCTTCCCGGATATCCTTAGCATCCGCGTGAGGAATAATCCCCAGAACCTGGGTCCCAAGGGTCTCCTCCACATCTTCAATGGCACCCAGAGAGGTATCAAAGGTCTCCACGATAAAGCCTATAAATACCCCAAGGACCAGACCGATAATGACACCCATCACACCGGTGGCAACCGTCTTTGGCGGGTTGATGGGATGGGTGGGCAATAGGGCGGGTTTCACAATCTTGACATCCTCAGCTCTATCAGCCCTCCTGATCAGTGCCTCCTGGTTTTTTTTCTCCAGAAGGGCGGTCATGTCATTATGCAGTTCAACCTTTCTTTTTAATCGGTTGAACTCCAGCTTCTTGTCCATCAAAACCTTGGTTTTCCTGTCAACTTTTTCCAGTTCCTTTCCTAAACTGATCTCTTTGTTCTCCATAGCACTGATCTGCAGCTTTAGAAGGATCACCATCTTTTGGGCATTCTCGATGATCTTATTGCTGATCGCCACCACTTCCGGGTATTTTGGGGTAAAATCTTTCAGCAATGTACCCCTTTTAAGCACCAACTCCACCAGCGTGTGATAGGCGCTCTGGTACTGACTATTGGCCGTTGCTGAGTAAAGGCCATAGCCAGAGCCGGATGGATTCTCTGCAAATCGCTCCAAACGCGGCTGTATGTCCGCCAAGGCCCCTTTATTCTCCTGGAGCTTTCTGATTTCATCCCGGATTTCTTGGGCCCTTGCCAGCAGGTTTTCACTCTGCAAGTCAATGGAAATCAACTCATTCTCCTGGCTAAACCTGTTGAATTCGTCTTCCGATTCCCGCAGTTTTTCTCGTACCTCCGCGAGTTGCTCGGCAATATATCCGAGGGTTTCCTTTGTCCGTTTCATCTGCTCTTCGGCATGCACTTCCTTGTAGGTGAGGGCAACGGTGTTGGCAAGCTTTTGAGCGAATACGGGCCTCGTATCCGTCACTATAATGTTCAGGATACTGGTAACGCCCTCCCTTGTCACCTCCACCTTGGGCTGAAGGTCCTCAATGATAAGAATTACATTGTCTTTCAGTTGGCTATCTTGTTTTGTCTCCCGCTCTGGAATAAGACCCAATTTCTCGGCCACCTTTTGAAAAACCGAGTAGCTCTTGATGACAGTAATCTGGGTCTCTATCTCATCAGAATCGGACCAGGAAATCGTCGTAGAATAGACTCCCTTTATATGAGGCTCCTTTTCAAACTCTATAATACAGGCTGTGGTGTAAAGGGGTTCAGGGGCCCTTAGGATGGCAAAAGAGGTGCTGAAAAGACCTAAAACAACGGCGATAACGATGACGACAAATTTCCTTTTCTTAAGGATACGCCAATATTCCCTAAGGTTTATATCGTATTCCGCCAAAATAGCCCCTTGTTTTGTCTATCAAAAAGAAAGTTGCCTGAATCTCCAATATTCCACATAGATAAAAAAATCTAAGTTAGATTTATTAAGCAATAATTATACATAAAAGTGATTATTTGTCAATCTATAATAATTATTTAGAATTATAGATATTATTTAAACCAATTGGTAACCATCTCTCCTGCGGCACGACACCAGACCAGCCCAACTAAACGCATACCCCATTTAAGGGCATATGCCTCATGGACTGACATGTCGAAATAAGACAAAACCACGGATCCGAATGACGTCACTTATACCAGGGAAGATGGAGAGATCAGTTTTTCTCCTTATGTTTTCCTAAGAGATACCTCTAGCCGTCTTCATAGCCCAAGATCCTAAAATTTATGTCAAGCCCGCGGCTTCCCGGGAGCAGACTGCGGCCCCTGTAATATTCCGGAACTGGAGTCCTTTGACTCGGGCCGTGCAAAGCCAGCCTGCCCTGGCGCGACGTGCTTAAATCAAACTGTTAAGTCTATAAGGCGCTATGTGCTCTTATCAACCTCTTGAAATTATAGGCCAGGTCTGGGCCAGGGTTTTCGTAACGCACTCGAATGTAAGGAATAAACAGGTACTGCATGCTGGTCACTGGATGCTGGATAAATATCGGAAGAAGCTTTCCTCTGTAAGCATCTAGAATCCAGTATCCAGCATCGCTTCGCTGCAAGCAATGAGATGTTGCCTCCATCAACTCGTCGGCTTGCCCGTCTCCCGCGTTGGCGGGATACGAGCCGGGAAGGCGAAGCTTCGCTCAAAAGCATTCGCTAGTGTAAATTGACACGCAAGCCTATTTCTGCTAAAATTATATAGAAGATGAGAGAATCGTAACATTTTAGCTCTTTGAAAACTACTCCTGGCCTTTACTCAAGGCCAAATAGTTACCCTTGGTGAGACGCATGAGCATGGAGAT
>JAPVWE010000119.1 GCA_028572035.1 Desulfobacteraceae bacterium
CCGCGCCCAGGGCTGGCTGGTGGGGATTTGCCGCCCTAAATACCTCGGACGAGAAGATCAAGGGCAAAGACGTGGAGATGGGTGCAGTCCTATGGGTTAGATTCCATGACTGGAAATAAGACCCCCATTGATCAAAGAAAAAACAACAACAGTAATAAAAACCAGGTGAAGGTAAATGCATATATCTGAGGGGGTATTATCCGCACCCGTGTTGGTCACGGGTGTGGTCCTGGCCGCGGCAGGCGTCTCAGTTGGTCTGAGAAAGATGGATTACGAAAAAATCCCACAGGTGGCGGTTCTATCATCTGCCTTTTTTGTGGCCTCATTTATCCATGTTCCTATTGGACCAGCCAATGCCCATCTTATTTTGAATGGTATAAGTGGAATTTTACTTGGCTGGCTATGTTTTCCCTCCATCTTAGTAGCCCTAGCCCTCCAGGCAATCCTCTTTCAGTTCGGTGGGATCACTGTCCTTGGGATCAATACGGTGAATATGGCCCTGCCAGGAGTGACCTGCTATTATCTCTTCAGCAGACTGGTAAAGCGAGAAAGGGGGCTCTTATCCTCAGCCGCCGCCTTTACCTGTGGCTTTCTTGCTGTCTTCCTTTCAGGTATCCTTGTAGCACTATGTTTGCTATTTACCGAAGAATCATTTATGTCAGTGGCCAAGCTGATCCTGTTGGCCCACCTGCCAGTCATGATCATCGAGGGGATCATCACCCTCTTTTGTGTGGCATTCTTAGCTAGGGTAAAACCCGAACTTTTGGGAGGTATCTATGGAAAAGGGTCATAGTATTCAGATCTCTCTAGTAATTCTTCTCTTGGCATCTATCCTTGTAATCTCTTCCAATCTTCCTGCCTTAGCACACAAGGTAATCATCTTTGCCTGGGTTGAGGGAGACACTGTATTCACCGAGAGTAAGTTTGCCGGTGGAAAAAGGGCCGTAGGCGCCAAGGTTCAGGTCTTTGACAAAGAGGGCAAACAACTCCTGGAGGGAAAGACAGACAATAGAGGAGAGTTTTCATTCAAAATCCCCAAACTAACTGATTTGAGGATTGTCCTCACTGCAGGTATGGGCCACAAAGGAGAATGGGCGATCCCGGAATCAGAGATCCTGGAAGCACGGGGCGTTTCAGAGCAAAAAAGATCTGGTGAGCATTCTCAGCCCACACCTGCCGGTTTGAGTAAGGAAGAGATCAAGGATCTCATTGAAGATTCCTTAGATAGGAAACTCAGGCCAATTGTCAGAATGTTAACTGAATCACAGTCTAAAGGGCCTTCTGTCAATGAAATAGTAGGTGGCATCGGGTATATCTTTGGACTCATGGGTGTTGCACTCTATTTTAAGAACAGAGGGAAGAAAAGGCATCGAGATAACTACAATGATTGAAGAGCAATTTTCTACAGGGCAGTCCTTTGTCCATGGCCTCGATCCAAGGTTCAAGATCATTGTGGCCATCCTTTTTTCCGTGGTTGTGGCTGTATCAAGCAACCTCTTAGCACTGCTGCCTGCCCTTGCTCTCTCACTATTCCTTATGGCCCTTACGAGACTTTCACCGAGAAAGGTTTTCTACCGGCTTTTATTGGTAAATGGATTGATTCTCTTCCTCTGGCTCCTCCTTCCCTTTACCTATAAAGGGGAGACATTGTTCACCATAGGACCATTGGTTGGAACAAAAGAGGGCGTATTGTACGCAAGCCGGATTACTGTCAAATGCAACACAATCCTTTTGGCCATGATCGCTCTTCTGGCAACAACACCTATCTTTACCCTTGGCCATGCCATGAGCAAACTCTATATTCCGGACAAGATAATACATCTTTTTCTATTCACCTATCGCTATATCCATGTCATTTTTCAGGAGTATAGGAGACTCACAAATGCTATGAGGATACGGGGTTTTATGCCTCGAACAAACATACACACCTACAGGAGCTATGCCTATCTTGTGGGAATGCTTCTGGTAAGAAGCTATGACAGGGCGGAAAGGATTCACAGGGCCATGCTTTGCAGAGGTTTTAGCGGAAAGTATTATACATTGAGCCGGTTTTCCATTAACATAGGGGATATCCTTTATCTTTCACTGATGCTGGCAGCAATTTTAGGATTGGTGTTTTTACAATGGAGAGCAATAGCCTGATCATTAATCTGAGAGATATCTCATTTTCCTACTCAGAAGACAAACTCGTACTTGACCACCTGAGTTTTCACCTCCATCGCGGCGATCGGATAGGTCTGGTAGGGCCAAATGGCAGCGGCAAGACCACCCTCCTCCATATCATTATGGGTCTGTTGAGGCCCTCCTCGGGCAGGGTTGAGCTCTTCGGCAAACCAGCCAATGAGGAAAAAGACTTCAAGGCAGCCAGGAGAAGAATTGGACTCCTTTTTCAGGACGCCGACGACCAGTTATTCAGCCCAACCGTCCTGGAAGATGTAGCATTTGGGCCATTAAATTTAGGTAAACCCCCGGAAGAGGCCAGAGATACTGCTTTGAAAACACTTGCCAGGCTTGACCTCTCTGGCTTCGAGAACCGGATAACCTATAAGCTTTCAGGAGGGGAAAAAGGGCTTGTCTCTCTAGCCACGGTCCTTGCCATGGATCCGGAGGTTCTTCTCCTCGACGAACCTACTAATGGCCTGGACGAAGACACAGAAGAGAAGATAACTGATATCCTAAAGGGGCTGAACCTTTCATGCATTTTTATTTCCCATAACCTGGATTTCCTCTCTAAATGCACAGACAGGATGTATGCCATGTCCAATGGGAAGATCTCATTTGATGAGGCACTGGTGCCCCACCCCCACATCCATGCCCATGAATTTGGCAGGCTGCCCCACGAACATAAGTCTTAAATAACTTGGGACGCAGATTTTCGCGGATACCCGCAGATTAGTTAAATGACCCCCGGCAAAGCCGGGGGTTTACCTATTCGATTATTAGTTCTTTATATTTAAAATCCTGATAATCTGCGTTCATCTGCGTCCAAATGCCTCCTATTCATACACCTTTTCCTCATTATCAGGTGTGATTGCATCCTCCTCCACATCCCTGGGTTCGATCCTTCTTTCTTTCAATTCTTTATAGTATTCGTGCTGGATGAGAAGATTCATAACCTCGTTAGTACCGGTCCAGATCATGGCCAGGCGACAGTCCCGAAGGAAACGTTCTATAGGATAGATACTGGTGTAACCAATTCCACCCATAATCTGCATAGCATCATTTATTACCTTCCAGGCAGCCTCAGTGCCCACCTTTTTGGCCTCTGATACCAATCTGCGGGGATCATCACCTGAATCCACTAGCCTGGCCGCCGCGTAAACTAAGGCCCTGGCTGCATCCAACGTACTAACTGAATCGGCTACCATGAAGTTTACCGCCTGGAATTTATCTATGGTCTTTCCAAAGGCCTTCCGCTTTGTAGAGTAGCGTGTGGCTACTTCCAGGGCAGCCCTTCCCGCACCAATGGCACCAGCGCCGCTTGTCAGCCTCTCAGGGACCATCATCTTGTTAAAGACTTGATAGGCATTGTGCAGCTCACCAACAAGGTTGTCTTTGGGAACCCTAACATCTTTAAAGATAATACGACCTGTCCCGCCACCCCTTGTTCCAAGCAGGGTATAAATGGTTTGATCCTTTATTCCCATACCCCTCTCAACAATAAAGCAACTGATGGACTCATGGGGTGGGGCATCAGGGGCTGATTTGGCATACACCAAAAAGTAATCGGAGTCCTTGGCGCCTACCACGAAGCGCTTTTCCCCATTCAGGATAAATGAATCACCATCTTTCACCGCCCTTGTTGTAGCACCGAAGAAATCGGAACCCCCACGTGGTTCAGTCAGGGCCTCAGCTGAGTAAAGTCTACCCTCATTGGTAGGCCTAAGATACCGTTCCTTTTGTTCCCTGGTTCCGAAGATATTAATGGCTTCTCCAACAATACTGGGCATAACATACGCACATGATATGGAGTTACCGAGCACCCCGACCTCTTCAATGGCAGCTACCTCAGCTACCCAGTTGAGCCCACGGCCCCCATATTCCTCTGGAAACCGCAGACCGAGGAGATTCTTCTTTGCTGCCATCTCAATAAATGGCCGACCAGTCTCAATTATGCTCAGATCCATATCACGCACAAGTTTACTCGGGACATCATTCTTTACAAATTCCCGCACCTCATCCTGTAATGCCTTTTCCTCTTCGGTCAACAAGAAATCAAACATGGCTCTCCTCCATTTTTTTTATTGATGTTCTAGATGCCTTCATACCTCAAAATCTTAACATTTATGTCAAGTTTTGCTATGGGATTAACCTATATCTCACCGCCCGCTTCGCTAGAGACGCAGAGATCGCAGAGGAAGTTATTTTCCCTTTTCTGCTGACCCCGGAGGAATAGGCTCCGCATTCCACAGGGCGGAGGAGGGCAGAAAAGGAAAAGTTCCGATGCTTCGCATTGGTTATTCCAATCAGTCAAATCCTGCCTGAAGGGCATGCTCATTTTTCTTTGCCGGCGTCTCAGCGGCAAAGAAAAAGAAAAATCATCTCTGCGTCCTCCTTGCCCTAAGTGACAGGGCAAAGGGCGAGGTGCCTTCGCAGTCCTCAAATCCAAAATTTAGCCCATTTATGGATGGGCACTAGTTAGGCGAGATT
>JAPVWE010000120.1 GCA_028572035.1 Desulfobacteraceae bacterium
TTTTTGCCTCCCATGCTTTCATATTTCCCCCAGGATCACCTTTCTCAAGGTGGTTGAGTTAAGGTTTATGAGCCTAGTATCTTTTCAGTATAATAGATATCAATTGTTTTGTTTCGGCCCTCCACTCATCCATCTGTGATCCGCTCGAAATTATCTTTGTAATTATCTTTAGTGAATCAGATAAAGAGGTGACGTATGCTTCTCTTACTCTTATTGAAAAGCCTTTCTCTACATATTGCTTTAGCGCACCAAAGATAGTCTCAATGAGCTCTTCATCTTTAATGGCTAAATTTATGGTAAAAACCCTATTGTTTATTGATATGTCTACCTCTTTTATTTCCTCCATCTCAAATTCCCTCTCTATTTTTGAGAACTTGCTTTTTCAGGTAGAGAGTATAGGGTAATTAGGCTTGTGTGTCAATAATAATCACTCCCTTGATGTCTTGGCTAAATCTCAATAAATCAAAGAAAATAAGAGTGACGAGTCTATGGAATGATTTACCTTGGCTCCATAATGATTTTCAGGTACGAAAAGTATAGACTAGAAACAGTATCCTTAAATTTGTCGAAAGAAAAAAATTCATAACCACCTCACAACCGCGCGATTACGAGAAACTCCAGGACCTTTGCTTTGTCTTTGGTTTATTATTTGCCTATAGTCTAAGACTTTCATCTACTATTTAATTTTACATGCTCTCTATTTTTCTGCTTTTACTAATCCACAAACCACGGAAGCATGTGACTTTTCCGGATTCGGTTCCGAGGGTATGATAATGTTTTCAATGTGCACACACCCTACACAAGTTTGTTTTTTTTCAGGACACTTCTCGGCTTGCAAAACACTTGCTTTACGATCAATGGGAGGGTCATCGTGTCTGCATAGTAATTTTTCAGTAACAAGCCTGCCCAGATAATCCGAGTGGTGGCCCATATACCTGCAAACTGATGTAACATCATCATTAGGAGGGGACGTTCGTGCAGAGCGTGCTTGAGATTTGCTGATCCATCTGAGAATAGACCAGCGTGCCACGGTTAGCGCGAATCCTAACTGAAATAGACAGAATAGTCTAAAGGGATCGGAGATTTAGTTAATCTTGAAATAAACAAGAATTCGGGGTCGAACTTTACATATTTACTTCTGTCTGGCAACTTCATGAAAAGGCAGACACAGGTGGAAATGGAAACATCCGGATTGGCCAAACTCAGAAAGAGACATTTATAACTGGTGGAATAAAGAGAGGGATTTTGAGAGTTGGTGGGAGAAGATAAGAAAGAGGCATAAGCAAGAGACTCGGGGGAAAAGACGGAGGTGATAAGTACCCAAATCAGCTTTGAGCAGAAATGGGTAAAATTCATCAACTCCCGGATTATCTGCTATTTCCTTTCCCTTATGATTTCGGGGAAGAACACCTATCAAAATCGATCTAAAATCTCAATATGAAAAGCCTGACCCCCCCTGCTCCTAGCTTGGGAAGACATAAAGGTCAATGGGGATGTAACTAGAGTGTCCTGTCAAGGAAGGTAAGGAGCACAAACTGGGAGTTGGCATTTTCACAGTTCAAAGTATAGATTAAAAACAGCATTGGAAAGCCTTCAGAGGGTGGTATGGCTTATGATTTAAAAAGGGGGACATCCTATATTACCCCTGTCAAGTAAAAAATGAATAAGCTATAATTGCTGTAATATCAATAAGATATAAAGTATGGCTTATTTTGGGTATACCTCTCCTCCACCCATTGATGGGCCTTTATTCGGCGAGTCTCTCGCTACAAACGAACCCTTCACCTCATCGTTACCATTATCCGGTATGCTACACTAAGGCAGCCACCAATCATCCCTTATCCAGGTTTTGGGGTTCAGCGAGAGGCCCTGTATTGTCCCGCCCGAGGTCATTATATAGCCTCAACGCACTTAAACGGGCTCTCTCGCCGAAAATGAAAAAGCTTTTTAGTCTATGTTTAAATAATCAGGGCTAAATCGCTCCTTTTTCTTCATCAAGGTCCAAGCAATAATAAGCAATTTAGCAGCCAATTTCACTCTCATCTTGGTCTTTATGCCTTTCTCCTTTTCTCTGCCACGAAGTTTATTGGTGTAATAGGCAATAAAGTACCGATCCCGGATAGAGGCAATCAGTGCTGCCTGATAAAGAGCATACCTGAGATCGGCCTTACCCTTTTTGGAAATTACTGGTATTGCAGAATCAGAGTTTTTTCCACTACGATTGGCACTGAGATCCATGCCTGCCATCTTTAAGACCTGTTTTCCGCTATTGAAGCGAAAAGGATTACTGATGGCACCAATAACCTTGGAGGAGACATCAGGGCCAAAGCCAGGGATAGTGAGAAGATAACTGTATTCAGGAAACTGAAGACAGATATCCTCGATCTTGTCACTGACTTCTGAAATCGACTCTCGAACTTGCCTTAAGCCTTCCACCATTACCTTTGCTTCAAATTCCAAGCTTTCACCTGCATCACAGCCAATAGAGTCGACTGCCTTCTTCCAAATAGCCTTGAGGCGATTCTGTTGCCATATTCTTCTCTTTTGAGGTGCAACCACCTGAAGGAATTGCTCATATTCTAAACCGGCAATAACTGAAGGATTTAAACACCACTTGATTATTTCCAGACTATCAGATTCCGATTGTCCAAAATATCTGTCCAACTCAGGAAAATAGATGGCCAGAAGATGGTTTCGGATACGTACTTTCAATCCATGCTCTTGCTTCTTTAATCTTCTCTTAAGGGATAAAAGGCTCCTTAGTTCCCTCAATTCCATGGAAGGGTATTCGTAGTAGAGACATTTTCCCTGGCTGATGAGATCTGCTACATTGGCTGAATCTTTTGTGTCATGTTTGTCCCAGCGACCATCCAGTAACTCCCTGTTTCTTTTTACTGCCACACCAGACACCAATACCACCATATGGCCACACTTGATTAAGAATTCTCCCAGTGGCTTATGGTAGTTGGCAGTTGGCTCAAGGCCAAACACTATCTTTTTAACACTGTGTTGTATCTTGATTGCATCTGCCTGGATGAGAAGCCTTTCAAATCCTTCTATGTTGTTTTCAAAGACCAGCCTCTTAAAGAGAGTCTTTCCTGTGGCAGTGCCAAAGAAGGCATTGTGCTTATCTTTGGCCACATCAATGCCTACAATTAGGTAATCCTTTGAGCCTCGTATCTGTTTTTTTAGTTGACGAAATTCCTTTAGCCTGATAATATCTACTTCGTTCATTTGAGACCTCCTGTTTTGAGTTATAATTTTTTTCTTTTCACTTATTACTTAACAGGAGGTTTCTTTTTTTGGTAGATAGATAATAATTTTTTTCTATACTACCCTTAGGGGTGTAATCCATTGATCTTTTAATATATAACGCTCTTAAGTTATTAAGTTTTTTGGATTATTAAAAATGTCAGATATCTTGCCATCATTGTAGACATATAAGATTCTCTCCCACTTTCATATTTCATCAGAATATCTCATTAATTCAGCATGATAAATCCTTGCCCAAGATAGCAGATATCGCGAGTAGGAGGGGACGTTCGTGCAGAACGTGCATTACGCCTAGCTACAATCCTACTTTGATGTAACGGAGCTTTTCCTAAGAGAACACAACAGAGCTTAGTTCTGGGTAATTGCAAAGCAATTTCTGCACGAACGTCCCGTATCATATATTGGTGAGCAAAGTTTCGGAAGGTACTCCTCGAGCAGAAAGGTTTTCTATTCAAATATCGGTGCTCCGCTTTCGCAGGAAATACTACTTGACTCCAAGCATAAAGTGAATCCTATCATTGCGGGAATAATTTCTGGCAGTAAGGAGATCAAGAGCGAATGCAAATGGCAATATTGCCAACGTAGGGCACAGGATCTGATAGATGCCGTTGCTCAAGTGTAAATTCTACAATACGCATTCTAACAACGGCATTAAGAGCGACGGCAAAAAACCGCCGCGCCTTATGCCGAGCGTTCGGCTCAATAGAGTTGAAGCGGGAGAGAATATAGGCAGGAGATTTATTTTACCCAGTTATTGATTTTAAGATTCGGAACTCGTTCAAATTCCTTTACGTTATTAGTGATCAAGATGCAGCCCGTTGAAAGCGCATGGGCGGCAATAAGCATGTCAAGTGAGCCAATAGGGGTGCCCTGTTTTTCTAAATCGACTCGAAGCTTACCATAATGCTGTGCGGCTGCATCACCATAAGGCAATATCTCCATTGGGGCTAGAAACTGGGCTAAGGCTAAATGATTCTGTTCTGGTTTTGAGCTTTTTATGACGCCGTATTCAAGCTCACTCAGCGTTATTGACGAGACACTAACTTGTGAAATCTGGAGTCGCCTGAACCGGTCTATTACGTCCACTGGTTTTCGTTTGATAATGTATATGCAGGTATTTGTGTCGAGCATGTATTTCATCATAGATTTTCTCTCGAATCCTGAGCAGGTTGATCTCTATTTTCCATAAAATCATCGGTGAACTGGTCAAGACTGTTTACCAATGGTGCCCAAGGATCATCTTTTGGGAAAAGTATGACCATATTGCCCATTTTTTTAATAAATACATCATCTCCAGAGAACCGGAATTCTTTGGGGAGCCTTACGGC
>JAPVWE010000121.1 GCA_028572035.1 Desulfobacteraceae bacterium
ATAACCCCTTTTTTCTGTAAAAGCAGCATTTTCCGCTACCTTACTCATCTTTGCCAGTTCCTCTTTTATGGCTAAGGATCTGGAGGGTTCTTCTCCGGTCAAAGTCAAATGAGGGAGGTTCTTAACAGGGGTACCCTGAATAGGCTTGGCGCAACCATGTGGAAGTATCACTAAAGCCAAAAGAAGAAAAACATAATCAAATAATATCCTTTTCATCGATACTCCCTGTTATATACAAGAGGTGTTCCCCAGATAGATCAGCAATCCTTGCCTCTGCTAACCTGTTACCCAGACTATCATAAAGGATTTCTACGGTAGGCTTTAAAGGAAAATTGGGATTGGTGGTGATAACCCTGCCAACCGAACGGTCATTGAGCTTTACATAGGTGTTCAAAGGAAAGAAAGATATCTGGTTCAGAAATACCTTTATGATCTTAGCTGGAAACTTTCCTTTTGCAGAATCAATAATACTCCTCATGACCCTGTTCTGTTCAATCCTTTCTCTATAGGGTCTATCTTTTATCATAGCCGAATACATATCTACCAGGCCAATTATATAGGCATACTCATGAATTTCCCCCTCCTTTAGCCCCTGTGGATAACCAGAGCCATCGGCCCTTTCATGGATCTGAAGAGCCAAGTCAGCCAGCCACTTGTACTCATCACCCAGTTTGGAGAGTATACCTGCGCCTATTTCTGGATGTCTCTGGATTATCTTTAACTCTGCCTCGCTTAATTTCCCCTTTTTATTCAGAATATTCTGAGGGATCCTATACATGCCAATATCGTGCAAGAAGGCAATCATTGCCAAACCTAATAGTTTTTTATTATCATAGCCCATTGCGACGCCAATCTTGAGAGAAATGACGGTTACATCAACAGAATGTGGCACTAACGGTGCCTTTAACTTATTCCCTTTTTCACCTTCAAGTACAACACAAGAGTACAAGGAATCAATAAGATCATTGTCAATAATGGGATCTAAGACAGGTATTATAAAGGAAATATTTATGATCAAATTCTTCTGAGCCCATGATTGAACTTGGTTAGCAAGGCTCAATAGTTTTTGGTAATAGACCCTGGCCTCCTCAATGGTATCCTTCTCCTCTGCTTTCTCCTTATTCAAGATGCCAGTCTTGCTAACGTTTACCTCTCCTTTCTTAGCCTTCCCCTCTAGATCCATCTCCGGGCTATTTTTGATTATTTCAGAAAAACGAATCATTCTTACCTTAAGTCATCTACAACACTTCTTATTATATCTGAATCGATAACTTTTCTCTTTTTGTTAAATGTAACCAATAGACTCAAATCGCATACCGAGTTTACTTTTCTTGGTACGCCTTGACTATATTCATAGACCTGCTTTATGGCCTCGGTAGTAAAGATATTTTTTGTGAGGCCTGCCTTTTTTTCCCTGAACAGGATGTACTTGGCAGTATCCAAGAAATGGAAGGGGCGAAGATGGTATCTTATAGCTATTCTCTGATATAATTGTGCTAGATGGCTAATCTTAGCCTTCAATTCATTCTGCCCGATCAGAACAAGGGTCAGAAAAAACCGATCTTTATTCTGAAAATTTAAAAGGAGCCTTGCCTCCTCAAAGGTTTCCTCATTTAAGATCTGGGCCTCATCTATAATAACTATTGTCTCCTTATTCTGTTCCATATTATAGACCATGTGTTTATTGAGGAGTTGCAAAAGCTTAGTTCTAGAATCTGGGAGCTTTTCAACACCCATTTGATAGAGTATTTCCTGTAAGAACTCTACAGGTCCTAAAGGCGGGTTCGTTAAAAGGATAACTCCGTATCCTTCTTCCATCAATTTATTCGTATATACCTTGCTAACCATGGTCTTCCCACAGCCGATATCCCCTGTCAACATCACTCCACCTTTCCTCATCCTAGAGCCATAGAGCAGACGGCTCAAGGCCTCTTCGTGGGATTCGGAAAGGTAAAAAAAATAGGGATCAGCAACATTCTCAAAGGGGAACTTTGTCAGGCCCCAATATTCAAGATACATATTAGCACCTACACAACAAAGGTGGCATTTAATCTAATTCTAAAATTAATATATGAAATCAATAAACTAAATATATTTTAATATAATTTATTTTATTTTATAAGTCAAATATTATTTTAAAAAATTCATTTTTTTATGCATAATACCATTTTTTTATATGTAAGTAAATTTGTAAAATCTCTTAATTAAAGTAAACAGAGCGTTCGAAGTGGCCAAAAATACAAAATCCTGCAGCTAAATATAATGGATTTGCCCATGTCAGATGTGAAAATTGTGGTCATGAATACCTATTGGTCTCTGTTGAAGCGAAAATCCCGCTTAGCGGGACAAGCGTCGGCACTTCTGTCCATCATGTCATCAGAAGAGGGTTGTGGAATTCCCGCCTGCTTCCGAGTTCCGGAATTCGGAAACTCGCCTGAGCGAGAGCAATGGCGGGCAGGTGGGCAGTGGCTCTGCCAGGAAATAAAAGGGGATTCCCTTCCCGTGTGGGCAGATATTCGTGGATTCCCTTGATCGCAAGGTCTGGCAGCTCTACTTGATGAGAGTTTTCAGCTTATGAAGAGGATCAAAGGGTCTCCGAGAGGATTTTGAGCTGTAGTGAATGAAGCATATGCTCTTGAGCTGGGCCCCGGTGCGTTGAGGTGGATTCCGATGATGCCATAAAGGAGGTGATGACCAAACAGGACACTAAGGATATATTCAAATTGAGCTAGAGTTTAATATAAATGTATATAATTATGAATAATTATTATATATTGACAAATAGCGAATTTTCTGTACAATGTATCTAGCTTGGTTTGTAGTTGTGTATTGTTATTATGTAGCTCGGAAACTGAGGATTCTGGAAGTTCCCTTTTGAGAATGTTCCTGATGCGGGTTTTTTGCCTTTCCGAGACCCATGACGGGGGCAACTCGCCTTATTAATGCCGCAAAGATGAGATGATGGCGGGTATCATCTTGTCCGGGGATAGCCGCTGTGGCAAGACCACCTCTAGCAAGGGGTACATGCAGGAACTCTCCGCGTCGCAATGATATATGCCTTATCATTATTCCAAAACTTCAACCGATAGAGTTTTTACAGGAGGTCTTATAGTAGTTTGGCACAATGGGTGTGTCCGATGCCAAGGTGCAATGCCTACGGCTATTAAACGAGAAAATGATCCAGAATCAGTAGAGAGGGAAAAGCAATCGATCCCCAAATAATAGAGGATATTAGCAGTGATGGGCCACTCTTCTGATACTAACGATAAGAGGGATAAAAAAGAACCCACCAGGGAATCTCCTGAAACGAAAGTTGAAGAGCAAGCTTCGGGGCTAACTGACTCTCAGATTGCAAGGCTGCTGAGCGATACCCAGATTATAAAAGTGAGGGGAGGAAAGACTCCTTTTGCGCCTCTCTTTGAAGAGGAATGGGGTGTTGAGGTCAAAAACTGTTATGAAAAGCTTATTGGAAGGCTGACAGATACTCTGGGTAGAGTCAAGAATAATCAGGAAATAAGCCCAACTCCCATTTTCTCTGATCTTCATTACGTCTTAGATAAGAATCTGACAGAGAAACTCTATGAATATGTAATGCTTGCGCCTGGGGATTACGATCAGCTGGTGGTTCATAACGTTCGGGTCACGTTTCTATCCCTGATGGTTGGAGAAGGGTTGGGCTATGATATAAAGATGCTATTAAAATTGGGGCTTGCGGCGCTTTTGGAAAATGTGGGCGTGTGTAAGATTCCGGAAAGTATCCTGCAGAAACGTGGAAAACTTGATGAAAAAGAAATGGCCATGATTAGAGTGCACCCCAAGAGCAGTTATGAGATCCTTGCTGAGACGGGAGAGAAATACCAATGGTTAGCAAAGGTGGCCCTTCAAGACCATGAAAGATCAGATGGCTCAGGTTATCCTTATGGTCTAAAGGGAGAAGAGATCTACGAGATGTCCTCGATCATAGGCCTGATGGACGTGTATGCGGCCATGATAAGCGACAGACCGTACCGAGATAAATTTGTGGCCAATGATGCCATTAAATTTCTTGCTAAGGGGGGCAAAGAGCTTTTTCCAGAGAGGATCCGAAAAGTTTTCCTAAATCAAATTTCCTTATTTCCCGTGAGTACCTTTGTGAGATTGAACAATAAATCCATTGGCCGGGTGGTGTCCACAGATAAGGCGCACCCCCTGAGGCCCAGGATTCAGATTCTTTATGATAGCGCAGGAAAAAAAATGGAGGAGCGGGAGCTTATCCGTTTATCGGAAAAACCGTTATTGTATATTACTGAGAGCATTCATGAGAAAGATCTTCGCTGAAAGGAGGATCAGAAAGGAGCATAGATTAAGAGAAGCCCTTGTCAAGAAGACAAAGTATGCTAACCTTATCGATACCTATACATCACCGGATGAGCTCGAAGATAAAATCCTTTCACTGAAAAACCTTAGCCTTAGTCCATATGTTACTACGGAGAGCACATAATTGCTTGCATTGAACATAACAAAGAAGGGTGCACAAGGCTCATGAGGTCTTTTCTGATGTGACTGGCGGGAGGCCGCCGTGCTTTTCACGACTTATCAGCGGGGGAAACCGCAGCC
>JAPVWE010000122.1 GCA_028572035.1 Desulfobacteraceae bacterium
CAACCCAGAAAAGGGCCATCACTTTGCTAAACAAGCAAGGTAAGACAGATGAACTGGCTGAATATATTGGGCGCCTAAAGTCCTATAAGGCACATAAGCCCTTGCGGGAACAGTATATCGCTCAGCTGCGAAAAAATAGCATATATGCCTTAAAAGGATTTGCGGCGAAACCTGAAGAAGCTATGCCTCAACAATTAACCAAAGGAGTTGTCACTCCAAAAAAGCAAGGCCCTTATCCCTATACGATTCAAATCTGGTCTGCTCGGTATAAAGAAAGGGCTAACCGTGTAGTTATGGAATTAAGAAAGAAAGGAGATCCTGCATTCATCTCCCCTGCCCATATTCCTGGCAAAGGGGATTGGTACCGTGCTTTCATCGGCTATTACGGCACTCTTGAAGAGGCACAGAAGGCCGCTTTAGCATTGAAGAAGCGAAAGTTTCGCTATGCCAATGTGGTTAGAAAACCCTATGCCATTCAGGTCGGGCCTTCAGATTCAGATAAAGAACTGAAACAACTGGAGGCCGATCTCAGGACGAAAGGATATGTAACCTATAGCATCCCAGATAGAGGAGACAATGGCAAAATAAGGCTTTTGATCGGGGCCTTCATGACAGAGAAAGAGGCCGTGAGACTAACCGAAAAGCTGCAAGAAGAAGGTTTTAACCCAAAGGTTGTCCGGCGGTGAAATGGTTCGCCTCTGCTCTGTGGACTCGCCCCCCGCCTTGCGGAGGGCGAGAAAAAACTATTCAGCTGGGCCCAAGGTATCCATCATATGTCAGCCCTGCCAGGATTGACTCGTCATTGAGCCTGGCCTCAATATCTACTCCAAAGAAATCGGCCACAGGTTTGAGGATCTCCGGGTTACTCTTCCACACCGTGCGTCCTGCATCCAATACCACCTCAATCCCTTTTTTGGTCATCTTCCCAAGGGGCTGGCGACATGGCCCAACACGCATCCCAAGGATCGCCATCAGGGTCTTTGTGGCAAGGGGGTTTCTTGCACGACAGGTCACTGTCCCATGAGGCGTGTCCTCCTGGGTTTTTACGGTAACAATCCCAAAAAGGGGCTTCAAGGCAACCATGAGTTTTTCTGCTTCAGCCTCCTCCCCTTTATTGAGGAGTGTGGTCATATCCTGAATGGCCTTGGGGGCTATGTTGGAAGCCACCGAGATAACCCCGCTCGCCTTGATGACCGGATCGGTCATCATAGTAAAGGTCATGTCATCATCGCCAGACAGGATCACAAAGTCCTCTCCGCAGCACTGCCTGGTGCGCCTCATGTTTTCGATGTCTCCTGTGGCCTCCTTGACCGTGCTCATATTGGGAAATTCCTTATGGAGTATGGCAAGGTCTTCGGGGAGAAGCTGTGCACCCGTGCGCCCCGGGATCACATATGGGATGATTTGAATCTGGGAAAACTTTTTTGCCACAGGTGCCACGTATTCCCTGCGGATCTCAAGGGAGCTAGGGCCATTATAATAAGGATCTACCAACAGCGCTGCGTCGGCTCCCACATGGACTGCATGCTCTGTGCTTTCTATAGTCTCCCGGGTATTGTTACTCCCGGTCCCTGCGATGGACTGACATCTTCCCTTGCACTTTTCCGCCACTACCCGAATTACTTCGTTGTGTTCTTCCCAGGTCAATGTCGGGCTCTCACCTGTCGTACCCACGGCGAGTATCCCACTCACACCACCTGCGATCTGAAACTCTACCAGCTTTTCCAGGCCCCCGAAATCTACATCATTGTCCTTCAACGGTGTGACCAGGGCCGTGTAACACCTGCTAAACATTGTAGCACCTCCTTGTTTTAGGTTAATGCTTATTCCGAAAAAAAAGCAGCTGGAGCACGCTCCAACTGCAATCCAACCGAGAGAGCGCTCCACGCAAAACCGTGACAGTCCTGGGGATCTTCTCCCCAGGCCCAGCCCGCTTTCATAGCAGTCCAAAAGCGGACTTCGGCGGCACACCCTTTCACCGCAAGATCCAGATGCGGGGCCTGCTCCCCTTTCTTGCGGCTACTTATGAGCACCGCGCCTCAACTCTGGCTTGGGATAACCTTAAAAGATGAAATGGCATCTGTCAAGAAAAAAGTTGTTTCCTTTCAGATCCTTGTTCTCTTCCATATTATTTAATTAGCACGCAGATTTTTGCCGATATCCGCAGATAAACCCTATGGAAGATTTTAATAATCTTTTCAGTTAGTTCTTTATCTTTATGCGCCTTAGGCGCATTAAAAATCTTGCTTCCGAGTTCCGAATGACGGAACCCGGAATTCGGAAATAATCTGCGTCCAAAAAGGAAATTCCCAAGCTATCCAGTTGCCTTTTTCAGGGCAGCCCTTGCCAGGAGCCTTGTAGAATCCAATATTGGTAGAGGTGAATCTTCTTGGGTCACGAGCAGCGGTATCTCGGTGCAGCCAAGAACAACGGCATCACAGCCCTGGTTCTTCAATCCGGCAATTACCTCCCCAAAATATGCGCGTGCCTCCGAGGAAAAAAGGCCATAGACCAGTTCATCCATAATAATCTCATTAATGCGCTCCCGGTCCTCTGCCTCAGGGATCCTGTGCTCAATACCCACGGCAGCAAGCTTGGCAGGATAAACCGGCCCTTCCATCAAAAAGCGTGTGCCCAAGACCCCGAGATACTTATGGTTTTGACGTTTTGCCTCAGCAGCAACCTCCTCAGCAATATGAAGCCACGGAATTGGCGAATCCCTAACCACAAGGTCAAATGCCTGATGGATGGTGTTGTCGGGGCATATGGCAAAATCTGCTCCCACTTCTGCTACCTTGGCTACTGAAGATAACATTAAGCGGGCTACCCCTTCCCAGTCACCTACTTCGATGTATCGCATATATTCGCTAAGGGGAAAGGTGTGCATAGTGACCTCAGGATGACCATGTCTGCCCATTACGTTTGCCCCTTCTATGCAGACTGTTCGATAGCAAAGGGCTGCCCCTTCTGCGCTACATGCAACAATTCCAATATGCTTACTCATGTTGTCTTTTCCTCCCCTTTATTAGGCCTTAAATTCTCATAATTCTACTATTAACAAAATATTCAAAATCATACTCAGTCATTTCTCCAACTTTCTTATTTGGAACGGGCATCAATCTTGCTGAAAGTGGTTTATTTAACCTAATGGAAAGAGACGCAATATCCAAAAGAAGGGCAAAAAGTTTCTTCTCAGAAACATCTCCCGGCAATGGGATAGTATCTAATCCAGTTCCACAAACTGATGAATACAGTAACAAATTGGCCAGATCATATGTTCCATCATTGTTTCTCATAGCCAGGCCATAGTCTTCAAGAACAGGCAACATTAAACCAGAATAACCACATTTCTTGATATCCAGATTCCTAACAGTTTCAGTTATTGTTCTTGCAACAGTTAGCGTTCCAACCTCTCCAAACTTGCCTAATCCAAGCTTTTCAAAGGCATAAGCAATGCTTTCATCTGGCTTAACAGAAGTTGCAATTGAAACGTCAATTCCACCGTATCTTATTTTTTCCTTCTTACTGATTTGTATTGCAATTGTTTCTATCCTTTTATATTCGTCAGTTAAGATTTTTTTGAGATATAGCCCTGCTTTTTCAATATTCCTAGCTTTAGAAAACGCCTTGTACACCAAATCACTATTTTCTGTTCCAATTGCAAAAGAAGTTGGTCCTTTGTGATAGGCTGCTGGATAGAATGGGCTTCCAGGCTCTGCGTTAAATAAGGCAGCAAATCTCAGATTAGCAAATCCATCTTCACTGATTCTTGATAATCTCTTGATTAACCTTGCTGTCTGTCTGGCTGCTTCATGATTTATCTGTTTGCCATCAGAAATCACAGCAGTACAAAATCCGTTAGATGTGCTCTTAATAGTATCATATATTAATGGGATGTGTTTTGGATTAATGGTTGTTCCAATATTAAAATACTCGACACTGTATTTATGTGTAAGATTTTCTAACTCCTTTACTAATTTGACGATCTGGTTCTTAGATCTAAAATATTCTTCCCAGGGTTGTGTAGCTAATCTTACTGTTTGAACCGTGTATCCTCTGTTTTCAAATATCTTCCTGGCATTATTTGTGAAACAAGCAATTCTTCTGATTTGTTCCTCTTTTAGCGGAAGTTTAAGATTAAAACCTGTTGTTATTGTTCTTATTCTCATTCTGCTCTCCAGGCTCTATGAATTTTGAATAATGCTTTATTTTCTTAACGTCCGTTGATAGTTGTCATGGCAACAAACATGCTGGCAATCGTTAGGTTCCATATAGATGCTTAGAAATACTTTGTTTCGTCGTGTCTTAGATTCTTACCTTGTGTCGCCTAAAATTTCAAGTCTGACAGGCCTTAGCTTCTCTCTCCCTAATTATTTCCATAATATTTTGCAATGTCAAGCCACCCCTTTGAGGGGTCAGGGTAACGTCAAAGTCCGGGGTATGTGTATCTTTTTTTTGATTATGCCCCTGGCCCAGACCCCTGGCCCAGACCTGGCATGTCAAGATGCGGTGATGGAAAGTGAGGCATTCATAAGCAGTGAAAACAGTTGCATATCCACATCCCGTCGCACCAGGGC
>JAPVWE010000123.1 GCA_028572035.1 Desulfobacteraceae bacterium
TAGATAGTAGACCAGTGGAAAAAATTCTGCTTTTCTTTTTCAAATAAACTCCTTAGAAAGGAATAGAGTATGAGAAGAGAAGTATCTAACGAGTCACAGTCCAGTAAATGCATTGTTATCGCATTGGGTGGGAATGCAATACTAAAGGCTCATCAGAAAGGGATTGTAGAAGAGCAGTTAGAAAACATTCGTATCACATGGGAGCAAATCCTGAAGATGATAGCAGAGGGACTTAAGATCATTATCACTCACGGTAATGGCCCCCAGATCGGCAATCTTCTCATACAGCAGGAAGAGGCTCATTCCAAGGTCCCGGCGATGCCCATGGATGTTTGCGGGGCCATGAGCCAGGGGCAAATTGGATACATGCTGGAACAGGTTTTATACAATCTCCTACAGGCCGATGGAATCAATCGGGATGTCTTGACAGTTATTACCCAGGTTATGGTGGATAGTGACGACCCTGCCTTTAAGAATCCTACAAAGCCTGTAGGTCCATTCTACGACGCTGAAATGAAAGAACGCTACGAGAGGGAAAAGAACTACATAATTAAGGAAGTGAAACCAGGGAATCATCGTCCCTTCCGAAGGGTGGTCCCATCTCCAAACCCTTTAAGAATTCTGGAGGCTAAAGCCCTTAAGCGTTTGGTCGATGCCGGCATCATTATCATCGCTTCGGGTGGTGGAGGGATCCCGGTAGCAATGGATTCCGAAGGAAACTATCACGGGGTTGAGGCGGTCATTGATAAAGACTTGGCAGGGGAAAAGCTGGCTGAGGCTGTAATTGCTGACCTGCTACTCATCCTTACGGATGTGGAGAAGGTCTTTCTTGACTTCGGTACACCCAAGCAGAGGGCCTTAGATCTGGTTCGATTAGAAGAGGCGAGAGCCTACCAGAAGGAAGGGCACTTTTCTCCCGGGAGCATGGGGCCCAAAGTCGAGGCCTGCCTACGGTTTTTGGAGTTTGGCGGGGAAAGGGCAATTATAACGTGCTTGGAAAAAGCATCCTCTGCACTTGAGGGCAAAACAGGTACCCATTTTATTCCTTAGGGCGATTTAGAAGGGGGGATGTAGATGTTTCATCTACTCGAGTCCCAGCAGTTCACCAAGAAGAAACTCAGAGAGCTTTTCGATCTCACCAGCCGCATGGAGAGCATCTTGGCACGAGGGGGCGAAGAATGTTTAAAGGGTAAGATTTTAGCCAGCCTTTACTTCACTCCCAGTTTGAGAACACGTTTTTCTTTTGAGGCGGCTATGCTCCGCCTGGGTGGGAGCATCCTCTCTACAGAAGCAGCCGACATTTTTTCCTCAGAGCTTAAAGGCCAGTTTGAAGACACCATCCGGGTGGTGTCTGAAATGTCCGACGTCATAGTGCTGCGACACTATGAAAGTGGCTTTGCCAAAAGAGCAGCCGCGGTTTCTTACGTGCCGGTAATCAACGCCGGGGATGGACCAGCCCAGCATCCAACCCAGGCTCTACTTGACCTTTATACCATCGACCGTCATCTAGGAGGCGTGGATGGGTGTTCCATCGCCATGGTTGGGGATCTGAGTGGCCGCACTGTCCGTTCTCTATGCTATTTCTTGGCCAAGTTCCATGGAGTTTCCATATCCTTTATATCTCCTGATTTAACAGAGGTCAAAGACGACATAAAGGACTATCTCAGGCGACATAAGGTCCGGTTCACTGAGGTTACGAATCCAAAAGGCGGATTAGAAGAACTGGTCAAAGAGGTTGATGTTGTACACATCACTCAACTCTCCAAGGAATATTTTGCAGACCGCCTCGAAGACTATAAGAAGACTATAACCGATTATGCGTTAAACGTAAAAGCATTAAGTGCTATGAAGAAATCTGCCGTGATTATGCACCCACTTCCCCGTGCCGAGGAATTACCTGACGAATCGGACAGTGATCCCAGGGCAATCTATTTTCGTCAAAACCGTTATGGGCTCTACCTTCGCATGGCAATCCTCAGTACTGTCTTGAATTGCTATCCAAGGTTTCTCTGAATCCTCACAGTAAAGTACAAAGTATGCTTTTTGAGAAATCAAGCAGATTCATATTGTTTCTTGATTTCATCCATTTGTCTACTAGTCTTGATCAGCTCGTCTGTAAATTCTCTTCTCTTAAGATTAAGTTCTTTTAATTTCTTTTTTTTGCAGCTCTCTTCAACATATTGACAAAGGATTGGAAAAGTGAGTGATGCGCAAGAATAGACAACCACGTTGTTTATGTCTGCTTCTTTTACCTTGCCCCATGACTTGGCTTCCTGTGGTGTTGCTCCGGACAATCCACCCCAGTGAGGTGAATCCATTGTAAGCTGTATAAAATAATCATGACCACCCTTCTCTTGATACAGTATCTGCCACAAGGTCGGCTGGGTCTGCATGAAAAAATTCTTAGGAGATCCACCACCCACCTCAATCGCGCCATTCTTCTTGCTATGCTTGACAATTGCAGCGGTTTCTAAAACATCCAGTGTCGTGCTGACATCAACCTCTTTGCCAAGAATAAAAGGTATTGTCAGATTCATACCAATAGAAGAATCTCCAGGAGATGAACAATATATTGGCACATTATGCTTTGCTGCAGCCGCAAGTATTGATTTTTCAGGGCTGGGTGCTGTTTTGAGGACCTCTTTACCAAGAGCATAATGCAGGTCTGCTGTAGAAAATCTCTTAGGCAGTTTTTGGTTCTTTATTGCTCTGCGGATAACCTGATCGGTTTCAAGCAAGGTATCATCTGCGATAAATACATCATAAATCCTGGCTATGCCGTGCTTGTAAAGATGATCATCGTCAGCTCTGAAATCACCCTGCACCATGGGATAATTAAATGTCCTATGAAGATCATGATAAAGGTTTGCACCTGTTGAAATAATCCAGTCAACAAAGCCGTTCTCTATTAGTTTTACTATAGGTCCGGACATTCCTATAGGCGTCATTGCGCCGGCCAGTGTAAGGCACACTGTAGCATCTTCATTGAGCATCTTTTTGTAGAGTTTGCATGCCTCACCAAGCCTTCGGGCATTATAGCCTGACTTGGCAAAGACTTTGTCAACAAAATCATTAACCTTTTGACCTTTTGCTATTGGCAATGGCTCAATCATCTGCCTGCCATCTATGGGACTATCTTTCATCGTTGATCACCTTAGGAATCTGTAACCAATCAACCTGTATATCAGTGTTGCTGCTGTATCTTCTGACCTTGTGTCTTGTTCACCATCTTTACTGGAAAGTTCAACAAAATCATAGTAATATATATATTCTCTGTGCATGCATTGTATTTTATCATGAAACGCGAGAAAAAAGGTTTTTGTTTAAATGTTTTTATTAAAAAACAAAACCATCATAACATAACCTAAATATTTTACAAAAACTATCCTTTAGTCCTATGGAAACCTATGGTCTGGGGGTTGTCCCTCTCTCTGTTTAGATGGACTACATCCTCGCAGGTAAGGCCACCTCGTATTTGCTATTCAAAAAGCTTCCTAATATCTTTAATAGAGTCAAATATATAATCAGGTTTAATATCACAATCCAAGTCACTCTCATCAAATTCACCTGTTTTCACTAGAACCGATCTTAGTCCAGCCTTTTTTGCTCCAACTATATCGGTAGTGATTTTGTCGCCAACCATTAGGACTTTGTTTTTTTCAATATCCATTGTTTTAAGAGTCATTTCAAAAACGTATTTATTGGGTTTGCCAATATATGTTGCTTCTATATTTGCAGCCTCTTCCAGCATTTTCCCATATGCTCCTACAGTTAACTCTACTCCACCCATGCTGTTGTCAACAATTTCTGTTATCATAACTATAAATTTAGCCCCGTTTTGCAATAGCCTCAGGGTCTTATTCATATTCTGGAAGTTAAAACCTTCACGAAAATCTCCCAAAACAATATATTCCGGGTTTTCAGTAACATGATTAAAGTCATTGAATTCTCCTAGTCCTTCTCCTTTCAGCATTACCCAACATGATCTTGGATTTAAGGTTTTAAGATATTTAGCTGTGGCAAAGGAGGCGGTTATTGTTTCGCTTTCGTAAATATTAAAACCCATACTATTCAGTTTCTCAGCGCAGGATTTCCTGCTTTTTAATGTGCTGTTTGACAATATTCTGATTGCTATCCCTTTTTCACGCAGAAAATCAAGCAACTCGGCAGCCCCAGGATAAACTCTCTCCTGGAATACGAGCACACCATCAATATCAAATATTATGCCTTGGAATTTCTCTTTCATAAATAGCTCTCCTTCTTTGTTTAAGGTATTATTCTATATATGAGAAATTTACAAACTCAATATCATAGTAGGGCTGGGGAAATTTCCTCAAAGCAATATCTATTGATTTTAGTAAAGTGTGGCCAAATATTTGAGGTTTAACAATGTTTAAGAGGTGATTCCCATTGGCTCGTAGGAGTAAACCCCAAATATTTGGCCACTTCAAAGTCCTGTGGTATCTTTTTTAAGATATTGCTTTTCAGAAACATCCCCAGCCCTGATTAAGATGAGATCTCTACATAAGAAATATGCATATAAAAGGAGTTTGTAAATTTCT
>JAPVWE010000124.1 GCA_028572035.1 Desulfobacteraceae bacterium
AATTGACCGAACGATGCACTGTGTTTATGGAATCTGATCTTGTATCCTATGCGCAAAAAGGCGGTCACAGAAATGATCTTGTCGCCGGCCTCTGTTATGCTATTGTGTACAACTACCTCTATAGGGTAGTTGGAAACAAGAAGAAAGGCAATAGGATCATGTTCCTGGGCGGCCCTTCTCTCAACAAGGCGATAGTAGCCGCGTTTGAGGCAGTCTTGGGAAAAGGTCTCCTAATACCCAAACACAGGGAGGTACTGGGTGGCTTCGGGGCTGCTATCAGTGTGCAGGAAAAGATGGAGAAAGAAAACAAACAGGTATCCGTGTTCAGGGGGTTGGATGAGGCAATCAAGGACAAACTGGACTACAGTGAGACAACATGCCATGCAGACCCTGTATGCCATAATGAATGTAAATTGAAGATATATGACTTCAGCGGCAGAAAGAGTGTATGGGGAGGAGAGTGCGGCAGATACGAAATAAGGGGCCAATATGGCAAAAAAACGGAGGATTATTTCAAGGTAAGGGATAGTATCTGGGAAAGACATCTCAAGGGTCTATACCACGATCTGGGAGATCTGAAGAAGGCTGATAGACAGGATAGCAGGGCCATCCTTGAAATTGACGGAAGGCCAACTGTTGGGATGCAGAGGGCATTATATAACCACCAGACCGCTCTTTTCTGGTCAAGCTTCTTTGATAGAATTGGATATAGGGTTGTATTAACACCAAAAACCAACGATCGAATCTCAAAGTTGGGTATTGAATCAATGACAACCGAGACATGCTATCCAGTCAAGGTCTCACAGGGGCATGTCATAGATTTGCTCGCTAAGACACGATACCTATTTCTTCCAAACATAGTTAGTCTTCCTTCCCAAGATGAAGAGAAGAATAGCTACTACTGCCCTCTGGTCCAGGGAAATCAATATATGCTCAAGGCAGCATTGGGGCTCAAGGATACCGAGATCTTAAATCCCACTGTCCACCTCAAATATGACCCAGATCTACTGAGCGTAGAATTGCATGAACAGATGGGTAAAACATTAAGGGTAAGCCTGAGGAAAATCAAAGAGGCATTAGATGTAGCATTTACTAAACAGCGAGACTTTGAAAACGAGATGTATGAAAAAGGCGCTGAAATCACCTGTGCCTTGCAAAACCACCAGCCACTGGTTGTTGTTACTGGTAGAGCATATAACCTCTATGATGAGAAGCTCAATCTTAGACTTGGGCAGAATCTGTCCAAAATAGGTGTAGCAGCCCTTCCCATGGACTTTTTTGATCTCAAAGATATTGATCTATCTGATTTCCCCAACATGTACTGGTCCATGGGCGTCAGGATACTGAAAACCGCCAAGCTCATAAAGAAGAACCCGAACTTCTTTGGTCTTCTTCTAACCAACTTCAGCTGTGGCCCGGATTCCTTTAACGAACACTTCTACAAATACATCATGGGAGACAAGCCCTACCTCATCCTGGAATTGGATGAACACAGTGCCGTGGCAGGTGTTATGACAAGGCTTGAGGCATTCAAAAACGTAATACACTCTGTTCAAAAAATGGAATCCGTACAGCCTCAAATCAAAGAGGTTACTGCTTTAGGATCTTAAGAGATGGAAAAAGTCACCGAATTAGACACCTTTAGGGTTATGTCAGAGCGGGTCGGACGGTTTAGCCCTCAGGGAAAGACATTCCTGATTCCGGAGATGAACAGGATTGGGGCTCATCTTCTGGCAGGGGTCTTCCGCGGATTCGGAATCAACTCCAAAGTTATGGAAACATATGAAGGCCTCGATCTGGGAAAGGAATTCACATCTGGTAAAGAGTGCTTTCCATGTGTTGTAACCCTTGGGGACATCCTTCTGTTCATGAAAAAGGAGAGAGAGAGACTTGGAGACAGATTTGATCCTGAAAACTATATGTATTTTATGCCTGAGTCAGATGGTCCCTGCCGTTTTGGCATGTATAACAAATATCACAGGATAGTCCTTGATTCCATTCCCGGTTTAGACAAGGTGAAGATCGCCTCTCTAAGTTCAGAGGATGCCTATTCTCTCGATGGATTGATACCAGAAGAAAAGATACGGGATTTCAGGAAAACCGCTTATCTTTCCATTGTCGTCGGTGATATAATCGATAGGCTCCTGTGGAGGATTAGACCGTATGAAAGAGAAGAAGGTATGGCCGACAAATTTATTGATGAGGCAATGAAGCACATGACTGAGTCTTTTTCAAAACATTCATCTGGAAAAGATCTCTCTGGTATTCTTAAAGATTTAGTAGAAATTGCCCGTGAAGGGAAAGAGATTATTGACCCTCATATTCCCAAGAAACCTCTCATAGGTGTAGTTGGGGAAATCTATGTCAGGTCACACCTTAAGTCTAATCAGGATACCATTAGAACACTTGAGAAATATGGTGGAGAGGCAATCAACGCCTCCGTTGCTGAATGGATAAACTATACTACCTATGAGCAGGTGAGGTTGGCAAAGATTGCCTTCAGATTAAACCTTAAGAGATTTCGGCTAAAAGAGGTGAAGGAAGCCCTTTTCCAGTATCTGAAATACAATCTCACTCTCTTCTACCAGTATATTCAACAGAGAAAGGTTTACCGGACGGTGCGGAATTACATTGATATTGAGGAAGATCACAAGATAGGCCATCTGGAAAAGGCATTAACAAAGAACAATATCTTCTCCTTTGAGGTTGGCACTGAGGCCTGTCTTAGTATTTCAGCAGCCTTAGAACATGCCCACAGGGGATATAACGGAATCGTAAACATATTTCCCTTTACCTGCATGCCAAGCAATATTACCTCCTCCATTGCCAAACCCCTAATGGCCAAGCTCCATGTACCCTATATTGATGTCTCATACGATGGCTCATTTCAACCTGGCGGAGAGGCGGCCTTAAGAACATTCATGTACCAGGCTTATCAACACTATCAAACACAAGGTAGACCCAAATGACACTTAAGATGCTCATAAACGCAGTGGACCCTGAAGAATACCGGGTTGCCATACTAAAGGATGGTGAACTGGATGGGTTCTACATCGAGACCTCAACAAAAGAAGAGACAAAAGCAAATATCTATAAAGGTATCGTGGTCAGGGTTGAGCGCAGTCTCCAGGCTGCCTTCATTAACTATGGGGCAGAAAAAAATGGTTTCTTATCAGCGGGAGAGATACATCCTGAATATTATGAATCTCCAGGGAGAATTTCCGAGTTAAAAGGACCTATTCCTATAGAGAAAGTACTTAAGAAAGGAAGGGAACTCCTGGTTCAGGTAACCAAAGAGCGGGAAGGAAAAAAAGGGGCCTATCTTACCACCTACATATCATTGGCAGGCCGCTATCTTGTCCTAACTCCAGGCAGAACTACCGGTGGTATCTCCCATCAAATAGAGGATGATGAGGAGCGGCAGAGGCTAAAATCTGTTATGAGTCATCTAAAGCTGCCAGAAGGGGTAGGTTATATTGTAAGAACTGTAGCCTTGGATCAGAAGAAACGGGTAATAGCTCGAGATTTGAATAATCTCTTGAGAATGTGGCAGGATATCAAAAAAAGGGTTGAAACCAAACCTACCCCATCCATAATATTTAAAGAGCAAGATCTTTGCCTTAGGACCCTGAGGGATTATTTTACCACCGAGATAGAGGAAGTCCTGGTTGATGACAGAGAAACCTGGTCAGAGATAAAGGATTTTATGCGAATTATCTCTCCCAGACATCAAAGAAGGGTAAAGCTCTACAAGGAAAAAAGACCAATATTCTCCGAATACGGAATTGAAAAACAGATCGAACAGATATACGGTAATAGGGTGACTTTAAAAAGTGGAGGCTCAATTGTTATCGACTCCACTGAGGCCCTGATTGCCATTGATGTTAATAGCGGAAGATCTCAAGGGACGAGAGGTATAGAGAGTACAGCCTTTAAGACCAATCTGGAGGCAGCAAGGGAGATAGCCAAGCAACTAAGGCTAAGGGATATAGGTGGTTTGGTGGTGATAGATTTCATTGACATGAAAGACCCAAAGCACCAACGAGAATTGGTAAAACAGGTAAGGGAGGAAGTCAAACGGGACAGGGCAAAGATAGATGTCTCCTATATATCCAAATTTGGATTAATGGAGCTTTCCAGACAGAGACTCAGACCATCCATAGAATCAAAGAGCTACCAGATCTGCGAATACTGTCAGGGAAGAGGAATGGTTAGGTCAGTTGAGGCTGCTTCATTGTCTTTCCTCCGCCAGATATGGCAGGATGCATCAAAGGGAAATATGGATAGGGTGACCGGGGTACTGCCAAGTAAGGTGGCTGACTATCTTTTGAATAAAAAGAGGAGGGAATTAGCTGAACTTGAAAAACGCTATGGGGTCAGCATAGAAATTCAGGGAAATCCTGACCTTCCCCCATGGGGAGGTGATCTGGACTTTATAGAGAGAAGTGACGCAAAAGAGGTCTAAAATGTATGCGCCTGTAGCTCAGCTGGATAGAGCAGCGGACTTCTAATCCGCAGGTCGCAGGTTCGAATCCTGCCAGGCGTACCA
>JAPVWE010000125.1 GCA_028572035.1 Desulfobacteraceae bacterium
CTTTGCAGGGTCGTTTCAAAAAGGTTTATTGCGCCGTAACCCTTAGAATCATACGCTCAGTCTATATAAACCATTTTGAAACGACCACTAATCCAGACTATATGAGAGGGCATAATCAAAAAAAAGATACACATACCCTGGACTTTGACGTTACCCTGAGTGGTGAACACTTGCCATAGCGTTTTCCACAAGATCTAATGTTTTATCCATATAAAAGGGTTTGCTCATAATGAAATCTGCACCAGACCCTTTTAGCTCCTCTGCATCCGGATTCTTATCCCATCCTCTGATGAGTATAACCGGTGTCTTTTGACTGATGGTCTTGATTTTTTTTGCTACACCCAAACCGCTTACATCGGGCAGGCCGATATCAATCATAACCAGGTCAAACTTTCTCTTCCCTTTTTCAAATTTTCTTATCCCATCAAAACCAACTGAACAGGTAATCACCTTGTGACCTTTGGCTGTCAATATCCTGGCCAGTATATCCCTGACTATATGTTCATAGACAATAACAAGGATATAGGCCTCTTTTGCCCTCTCTCTTCCTACTTGTTTCATTAGCAATTCCAATCCTGGAAAAAGAATAGTGAACTAAAGTGGCGAAAGCCAAAAAGTGCCTAAAGTGCCTAAAGTTTAAAGTGAGCTAAAGTTTGATTGAAATGGAAGGAAGATTAGCAAGTAGCTCACTACATTCTTCACAATCTATTTCAGAAGAGGCAGTTGTTTTAATTGAATGGTCCTCAGAAAATTGGAAGCTTTCTTTTATCTAAAAAAGCTTGAAGCTATCCTTTCTTTGCCTTATTATAATGCCAGAGTTGGTAAGGACGATTTAACGACTCAACCAGGGAAATAAATAAAATTCAATCTATCTGATCTAATAAAATTGGTCAAACACATATGTCAAAGAAAGAAAAAAATAAATCCATAAAAAAAGACCAGTCCCTTTTTTCTCACCTGCACGTTCACACTGAATTCAGCTTGCTTGATGGGGCCGTCAGAATAAGTAACCTGCTAACAAAGGCTACCAGTTTTGGCATGGAGTCGTTGGCAATCACTGATCATGGGAACATGTTTGGGGCGATAGAGTTTTACTCACAGGCTGTGAAGGCTGGCATTAAGCCTATCATCGGTTGCGAGGCATATATAGCCCCTGGCAGCAGGAAAGACAAGTCGCCCTCAGGAGATGGTCAGCCAAATGCATATCACCTGGTTCTTCTTGTCATGGATGAGACAGGTTACAGGAATCTGAGCAGGCTTGTTACGCTGGGAAATCTGGAGGGCTTCTATTATCATCCCAGGATAGACATGGAGATCCTGAGGGAATATAACGCAGGATTAATTGCCCTTTCAGCATGTCTCAAGGGCCATGTTCCTTATTTTCTAAAGATCGGAAGGGTGGAAGATGCCAAAAGGTGCGCACGCGAGCTGGCATCGATATTTGACCATGACCGGTTTTATTTGGAGGTAATGGCCAACAAGATGCCTGAACAGATTGTTGTTAACGGGTCATTAAAAGAGCTGGCCCAGGAGCTTTCCCTCCCCTTGGTTGCCACCAATGACTGTCATTATTTGAATAAGGAGGATGCTGAAGCCCATGATATCCTCCTATGCATCCAAACAGGTAAGAGCGTTGATGATCCCAATAGGTTAAGATTTTCTAACAATGAGTTTTATTTTAGATCTCAAGCAGAAATGGCACTTGAGTTAGATGAATTTCCTGAAGCACTGGATAATACCCTGAACATAGCTAAAAGGTGTCACTATGAGATGGAATTTGCCCGCTACAAATACCCTGTTTTTCAGGTGTCAGGCAATCTCACTCTGGAAGAAAAATTCGAGAAAGAGGCCAGAGAAGGCCTGGAGAAGAGACTGGCTCGGAAAGAGACTCTTGAGGGATCATTATCTACTGAATTGAGAAAGGAATATGAGGAGAGACTGACCTATGAACTCAAGACGATCAAGGAAGTGGGTTTTGCAGGTTATTTCTTGATCGTGGCAGATTTTATAGACTATGCAAGGAAGTCAGGTATTCCTGTTGGTCCAGGCAGGGGATCGGCTGCCGGCTCCCTTACAGCTTATGCGCTTAGAATTACCGATATTGATCCAATCAGATATGGCCTTCTCTTTGAGCGGTTCCTAAACCCGGGTCGAATAAGTATGCCTGATATTGATATAGATTTTTGCATTAAGAACAGGGATAGGGTCATTGATTATGTCAGTGAGAAGTATGGAAGAGAAAACGTCTCCCAGATAATAACCTTTGGTACAATGAAGGCCCGTGCTGTTATAAGAGATGTTGCCCGCTCTCTGAATATGTCCTATGCAGAGGCTGATAGAATTGCCAAACTCATTCCAGAGGGCATTAATATTACCTTGGATGAGGCAATAGAGGCAGAACCACAGCTCAAGGCCATGGAAGAAGGAACGGATGATGAAAGAAGGCTTTTGAGGATTAGCAGATCCTTAGAGGGTTTAACCAGACATGCCTCCACCCATGCCTCTGGTATAGTCATATCTGATAGGCCTTTGGTTGAATACCTGCCCTTGTTTAAAGGACCCAATGGGGAGGTCGTGACACAGTATACTATGGATCAGGTAGCGCAGCTCGGGCTTATCAAATTTGATTTCTTAGGGCTTAAGACCTTGACGGTTATCCAGGATACAGTGGACCTTATAAAAAAGACAACTGGCCACCTTGTTGACTTGGATGAAATAAAGACGGAGGATGAAGAGACATTTAAATTGACCAGTGAGGGTAAGACTACAGGGGTATTTCAACTGGAAAGTTCGGGCATGAAAGAGCTCCTCAGGAACCTGAAACCGGGTGTTTTTGAGGATATCGTTGCATCAGTTGCCCTTTATCGGCCGGGTCCCTTGGGCAGCAATATGGTTGATGATTTTATTAAAAGAAAGCACGGTAAGATCAAGATAACCTTCCCATTGCCTCAGTTGGAAGAGATCCTGACAGAGACCTACGGGGTTATTGTTTATCAGGAACAGGTCATGCGAATTGCCCAGGTACTTGCCAACTACACCCTTGCTGAGGCCGACCTGTTGCGGGAGGCCATAAGTAAGAAAAAGGCTGAGGAGATGGCACGGCAAAAGGAACGTTTTTTGGCAGGCACAGCCCAGAATAGCTTAGATAGCAATAAGGCACGGCATGTCTTTGAGTTGATAGAAAAATTTGGAGGTTATGGCTTTAACAAATCCCATTCAGTTGCCTATGCTATGATAGCTTATCAGACCGCCTATCTCAAGACCCACTATCCTGTGCAGTTCATGGCTGCCTTGCTTACAGAGGATATGGGAAGTCAAGATAAGACCATTAAGAATATTGCTGAGTGCAAGGAAATGGGTATCCCTATACTTCCGCCTGATATCAACGAGAGTCAGGTAGATTTTGCCGTTATTGGGGATAGTATTCGCTTTGGTCTGGCTGCAGTAAAGAATGTTGGCTTTAAGGCTGTGGAAGCGATTGTTCATGAGAGAGAAAGGGAAGAGCCCTTTAGGTCACTTACAGAGTTTTGCAGAAGGGTAGATAAATCAAAGGTAAACAAGAGGGTTTTGGAAGGCTTGATCCAGTGCGGTGCCTTTGATTTCACCGGTGTCTTTAGATCCAGACTTTTTGCCTCCCTCAGTGATGCCCTGGCTTTTGGCGGGATTAGTGAAAACCCAAATCAGCTGAATATGTTTGACCTTTTTCCGTCCAAGGAAGAAGAGAGTGCATTTGAGCCCCAAGACATTGATGAATGGGAAGATGATGAAAAGTTGCGGAGAGAAAAAGAATCTCTCGGATTTTATATCACCGGACATCCCTTGGATAGATTTACAGATGTGATAAACCAGTTCGCAATTACAACAACGCTGGATCTTGCTGCAATTAAAGATAAATCAGTTGTTAGGCTGGCCGGGCTCATTAATAGCATGCGAATAAAGAGGACAAGAAGAGGGGAGAAGATGGCAGTCATTAATGTGGAGGACAAGAACGGCTTCACTGAGGTTGTAGTGTTTCCGGATGTTTTTGCTAAATGCGTCTCCCTCTTAAATGATGACAGGCCCCTTTTGATAACAGGAGAGGTCGAGGCTGGCGATAACCTGGTAAAGATCAGGGCCCAGGATATAGTTGCCTTGGAAACAGTGAAACAAAAATCGATTAACTCATTAGTGATACCTGTCTCACAGGAGGGGCTTACCCGCTCCTGCCTCATGAACTTGAGGGATCTTACCTTTAGATATCCAGGAGAATGTCGGCTTACATTTAGGATAGATCTTGATGGAAGGAAAAAGGCAACTGTAGCTGCCCATAGTCGGTATAGCGTCACTCCTGAGGAGAATCTAATTGGAGAAATCGAGTCTTTGGTAGGGGCTAAGGTGATATGTGAGAAATGAGAATGAGAATCTCAAACAGGTATATAATAAGTCTTCTCTCCTACCTGACAATATTTGTCCTAAGGATAATCCTCTTTACCTGCAGGGTTCAGTATATAAACAGGAAATATATAGATGAATTTCTCCTTGGAAACAGAAAGGTTGTT
>JAPVWE010000126.1 GCA_028572035.1 Desulfobacteraceae bacterium
TGAGACGCATGAGCATGGAGATGTCTTTTTTTACCTCATGCCCTCTAACAGGGGGCCTCAGCGTGCCGCTTCAAACCATGCGCACGAGCAACTCGTCATTGTCTTCCAGGGCCTTTGTCCGTGTGCGCCAGTTTGAAGCGGTCTACCGACTCGTCTTTGTGAGGGCATGGTAAAAAAAGACATCTCCATGCTCATTCACCAGTTAATTTCAAAGAGCTAAAATGTTACGAAAATTGAAAATTGTCAATAGCTTAACATGGTGGTCTAAATGTGACAGTGAGTAATCTGTGTTTTCTCAAACGTGTACCAGGTGCTGGACTTTGTTCCACAGCCAGCCCACTTCCCTTAACAATCACCTTCAACCCCAATCGTTTTGCCTTTCTCAAGACCTCTCTCACTGCAAGTCCTTTTACATCAGGTATTGTACCAGGCAAATCAGGATGGAGGACTACCATTGCCTTATCTTTTTCTGCGGGGTAGGAAAAATTTCGCTGACCTGCCCGCTCGTGTCTCGCAGTGGCAGGCGGGAATGCTGGCGTTACATTGAGGTGGTTAAGTGTCCAGCCACCAACATCACTGAACACAGGGGCTGCAACAATCCCCCCATATGGTTTCCCTTGTGGCTTATCAAGGGCTACCAAGATCACTATAGCAGGGGAGTCTGAAGGGGCAAAACCACCAAAAAATGCCACAAAATCTTTATTCGAATAGGTTTTCTTAATCGGATCGACCTTTTGTGCCGTACCTGTCTTACCAGCAACCGGATATCCCTTTATTGCAGCTTTAGGGGCCGTTCCGCCTTTTCTGACTACGCCTTCAAGTATTCGCCTTACCTCTTTTGCTGTCTCAGGTTTTATGATATCTCTTCTCACTGACGGATAAAATTCCCTTATTACTTCCCCTCTCTGATCAACAATTGATTTTACCAAATAGGGTCTCATGAGATGCCCACCATTGGCTATCGCCCCAAAGGCCATGGCCAACTGAATGAGAGAAGCTGACATACCCTGACCAAAATAGAGGGTATTTTGACCAAGAAGGCTGGTATTCTTGATAGATTTTAGGGTTCCTTTCCTTTCACCTGGAAAATCTATCCCTGTCCGCTCACCAAAACCAAATCTTTGTAAATAGTAATGGAAGCGTTTGGCTCCGAGCCTCTGACCAATCTTTATCGCCCCTATGTTACTGGAGAATCTAATTATTTCCTTGACAGGTAACATCCCAAAGGGCCGTCTATCATGTATAACGTAATCGCCAATGGCATACTCTCCCCTTTCGCAGTTAAGAACTGTTTCCGGGGTAATTACCCCATCTTCTAAGGCAGCAGCCAAAAGAAACGCCTTCAGGGTGGAGCCAGGTTCAAAGCAGTCAGTAACTGCCCTATTCCTCCACTCATATGGCCTAAAACGCCAAAAGATATTGGGGTTAAACTCTGGCACCACTGCCATGGCCAGGATCTCGCCTGTCCGGGGCCTCATTACTATACAGACACCACTCCCTGCCCCTGATCTTTGCACAGCCTTCCTTAGTGCTCTTTGAGCCTTATAACTGATATCCTTATCCAGTGTTAAAATGAGATCATATGGATCATGGTTCTCCGTCTTTGGCCCGTCAAAAATAAGGGACCTGCCAAGGGCATCATGAATTCTGTTAAGCCTTATCTCCTGTCCCTCTAAATACCAATTATGGTGTAACTCTATGCCTTCAATACCCTTGTTATCCTGACTTGCAAACCCTATGACATGAGCACCTGTTTCCATGGAGGGATAGTAACGTCTGCTCTCCTTGGTTAACTCTATTCCGGTTAGGTTAAGCTCTCTGACTCTTTTGATCTCATCTGGAGTTACCTTCCTTTTAATCCATACAAAGGAGCGAGAACTCTGCAATTTTTTCAGTATATCCCCTTTATCTATGTCGAGCGCCGATGCAATAAGAGCTGCTGTCCTCGTCTTATCCCTTACCATTTTTGGATATGAGTATACTGAGCCTACCTCGATACTGACCGCCAGTTCCTTGCCATTCCTATCAAAAATGCTCCCTCTCTGGGTAGTGAAAATTACCCTTCCTGTATAGCCCTCCTTAGCCAGGGATGAAAGTTTACTCCCTTCAACGATCTGAAGTTGATATGCCCTTAAAAAAATGACACCGAGAACAAGGAGAAAACAGATCCCCGTTACATAAATCCTGATTCTGATCCACCTTTTATCCTTAATCCTCATGGCAAAAAGACTATCTGTTCAGGCAAAGGGTGTATTAAACCAAATTCTCTAATTGCCCTATCTTCCAAGAACTCAGGGGATTTTAGAGAGGCTATCTCTAACTTCAACTTGCGGTTGTATTCCTCAATCTGTACGATCTCTTCTTTAAGTTGGCTCAATGTGTACCCTGTCTGGGTCCTTTTGAAATTCACCCAGACATGAGAAATTCCTGCCGACAAAAAGAGAAAAAGCATAACCATAAGAAAATGGAATAATCTTATAGATTCCCTTTTCCCTTTTTTCACCTCAAATCCTTTCCGCCACTCTCATTATAGCGCTCCTGGATCTTGGGTTGACATTCACCTCATCCTGGCAAGGCCTGAGCCCTTTTTTACGTAAGGCCTTCATAAGGGAAGGCCTGGCTTTAGGAAAAACTGGAAGCTTTCGAGGATACACCTCACCTTTTTCCCAGTGGTGAAAGGCCTGTTTAACAAGTCTATCCTCCAATGAATGATACGATATCACCACTAACCTTCCTCCCTTGACAAGCAATAGAGGGGTCTTCTCCAAGAAATCAGCTATATTGTCTAGCTCCCCATTAACGGCTATCCTCAGGGCCTGGAAGGTCTTGGTGGCTGGGTGTCTTTTCCGGGGATGATATTTAGCGGGGATAGTAGTTTCAATGAGCAGGGCCAGTTGCCTGCTTGAGGTTATAGACCCTCTTCGTCTTTCTTCCACTATAGCCCGGGCAATCAATTTGGCCCATCTTTCCTCAGCATAATTCCACAGAAATCCCTCCAGCCTTTCCATGGAACTATTGTTAACCAATTCACGTGCAGTTATGTTCCTGTCTTGGTCCATTCTCATATCCAAAGGTTCATCCTTAAGGAAACTAAAACCTCTACCAGACGACTCGAGCTGATATGATGAAACACCAAGATCTAAGAGAATGCCGTTCAGCCCATCAATTCCGATCCTTTTCAGTACCCTATCTAAATCAAGGTAGCTTTCCCTGATTATCTTGATCTTCTCTCCAAAAGCAGAAAGCCTTTTCTTGGCTAATCCTATTGATGATCTATCAACATCCAGGCAAATCAACTCTCCCTTGGGCCCTATCCTTTTACCTATCTCCGCACTATGGCCACCAGTGCCAACCGTGCCATCAACATATATCCCATCAGGAGTGGTTATCAGATACGTAATAACCTCATCAACCATTACCGGTTGATGAGTAGTGATCATCTTCTCGCCCTGTCAAATTCCAAGATCGGAAAGAGTCTGACTTATCTCTGGAAAAGTTCTCTTGGCCCTTTCAAACTCTTCCTCCCATTTGGCCTTATCCCAGATTTCGAACCTGGTTAGATGGCCGACCAAAACTACCTCTCTCTTCAATCCAGCCAACTCTCTCAGGTCTGAAGGGACCAAAATCCGGCCCTGCTTCAAGGTACACTCTATTGCACCGGATATGAAATACCGGATATAGATGTTGGACGCAGAATCAAAGAGCGGGAGATTTACGGCCTTATCCTTTATTCTCCGCCAATCATCCCTGGCAAAGGCCACCAAACAGTCGCTAAGATTGGTAACAACAAGGGATGAATCACCTCTTTTCTCCAGAATCTCCTTGAACCGAGCCGGAATAGCCAATCTTCCCTTTTCATCAAGGGTATGTTTTGATCTACCCTCAAAAAGCTCTTCTGCGGCATTCTTCATATATTTTTTCCCACTTTTTCCCACTTTGTGACACTTTAAGATAAAACAAATCCCTCTGTCAAGAAAAAAATTACACTATGGCAGATAAAATTATTTAAATCTGGCCGTATATGGAGCTAAACAAAGACACCATGTCGCCCAGATAAGGCCCGAAAACACAATTTACTCGACATATAAGAGTGGCAACCACAATATGTAGTGCTTTCTACCATAATGGGTTGTCAGTCTAACTACCTAACGAAAATTTTCTTCCAGAACATGAATCTTGAGAAAAGAATTCCCCAAAATTAAATAGGTTCTGTCATCTCATGCAGATAGTAAATCAAGCACCCCCTTTCTCACTTGCATTTTTCTGCTCTGCTGTTAAACTTTAATGATGTCAGTCGATCATTGGCAGTTGTCCGTTGAAAAGGATCGAAACAAATACAACTGATCCGCCTGCGTCTGAACAAGGCCCCATGGACATTATCTAGACTTACAAACTAAAAAAGGAGGAATGAAAATGGAGAAGATCAAATCTGGTCCACAGACACTACTGTATCCCATGCCTGCCGTACTGGTCGGTGCCACAGTGAATGAAAGGCCAAATTTTATGACTGCTGCCTGGTGCGGGATTGC
>JAPVWE010000127.1 GCA_028572035.1 Desulfobacteraceae bacterium
ACCGACCATAGAATTGGGTTGACAATCTATAGACTTGAGGAGATTCTGCACGGTGAGCTTGATCTCATCTTGCATCCCCTCCTAGCTCATTACAAGGCCGAGTCCGAGAAAGGCCAAGCAACCCAACTGTCATGACCCAAAGAGGATGGACTGTCCAGCAAATCTTGCGAGTAACCACCGAGTTCTTAAGAGATAAAGGGATAGAGAGTCCCCGTCTTTGTTCCGAGGTGTTGCTGTCCTACCAACTGAAGAAAAGCAGAGTTGAACTCTACCTTGAATTCGATCAACCGTTACGTAGTTCAGAGATAGCAGGTTATCGGTCACTTATCAAAAGACGCCTAAAAAGAGAACCCCTTCAATATATTACTGGGCATCAGGAGTTTTGGTCCCTTGGCTTTTTAGTCAGCCCGGCGGTTTTGATTCCAAGAGCAGAGACGGAGATTCTTGTTGAAGAGGCAATTAAGCTCAAGGAGGGCAATCTTTTAGGAGACAGCGGTCAGCCGAAAGTACTAGATTTAGGTACTGGATCTGGGGCGATAGCCATATCCCTGGCAAAAGAGATTGAAGGTGCCGCCATATGGGCAAGCGACATTTCTTTTGAGGCCCTGACTGTGGCCAGAGATAACGCTAAACACCATAACCTTAATAGTAGAATAGAGTTCTGCCAGGGTGATCTCTGGCAACCCTTTTCAAGCTCTCCTATTGCCTTTGACATAATCATATCCAATCCTCCTTATATTCCTAGTAAGGCATTTCAAACGCTCCCTCCAGAGGTACGGGATTATGAGCCTAGAGTTGCCCTTGATGGGCGTGAAAATGGTATGCACTTTATTGAAAGAATAATTGAAGAAAGCGGAATCTATCTAAAATCTGGTGGATGGCTCCTGATAGAGATGGATCCAGATCAGACGGAAAAGGCATTATATCTTATAGATTCAACTCAATCCTTTGGTTATAAAGAACGGCTCATGGATTACCGAAAGAAATATCGACTGATAAAGGCTCAAAAGAAGAATGGATAAGATAATTATCGAAGGAGGGATTCCACTTAATGGAGAGGTAACAGTTGGTGGGTCCAAGAATGCCGCTTTACCAATACTGTCAGCTTGTCTTCTGACAGGTGGTTGGCATACGTTAGATAATATCCCAAAACTACGAGATATTTGGACAATAAAAGAGATCCTGTCCAATCTGGGAGTTGTCTTCGATGAAGACGGTCAAAGCCTCAAGGTAAACTCAGATAACCTTGCTAGCCACAGTGCACCCTACAAGTTAGTCAAGACAATGAGGGCATCTATACTCGTTTTAGGTCCCCTTTTGTCCAGACTCGGAAAGGCGAAAATTTCTCTGCCTGGAGGTTGTGCTATAGGTGCTAGGCCAATCGATTTACATCTGAAGGGCCTATCTGCAATGGGAGTGGACATAAACTTGGAACACGGATATGTGGTTGCCAGCGCTGATAAACTTCGGGGAGCTAACATATTTTTTGATATATGCACGGTTACCGGAACCGAAAACTTGATGATGGCTGCTGTTAAGGCGGAAGGGAAAACCACCTTACACAATGCTGCTGAAGAGCCAGAGGTTGTTGATCTGGCTAATATGCTAAAGGCGATGGGAGCAAGGATAAAAGGAGCAGGTACCGATACCATAACCATTATAGGGGTAAAGGAATTGCATCCTATTAGATATGGCATTATACCTGACCGGATTGAGGCTGGGACCTTTCTGATCGCTGCGGGGATAACAAAGGGAAAAGTAAGAATAAAGGGGTGCAATGGAGACCATATGGAAGCAATAATAGAGAAACTTCTTGACATAGGCATGGAATTAGAAAAACAAGGAGAAGACCTTGTTGCTATAGGCCACGATAAGATTAAAGGTGTGGATATAAAAACCATGCCTTTTCCTGGATTTCCCACAGATATGCAGGCACAATTTATGGCCCTGATGTGCATTGCTAATGGATGGAGTATGATTAGGGAGACGGTATTTGAAAATAGATTCATGCACATCAGTGAACTGAGAAGGATGGGGGCAGATATTGAGATCAATGGGGGCCAGGCCCTGGTTCGGGGCAAGAGAAATCTATCTGGAGCCCAGGTTATGGCTACTGATTTGAGGGCAAGTGCCTCCCTTATTCTCGCTGGTCTGGCAGCGAAAGGCCGGACAGAGATCTCAAGAGTATATCATCTTGATAGGGGTTACCAAGGGCTCGATCTGAAGTTATCTCTTCTTGGATCCAAGATTTGGCGTGAGAAGTATTAGGCTGGCTGCTGGTTTCTCGCTACTTGTTGCCCGTGTTTTTAACGAGTAACGAGTAACCAGCAACGAGTAACGAGTAACCTCAATGTTCTCTCGCCCTCTTGTTCCTGCACTATGTGCAACTATCATTGGAATCCTCATTGGTCATAACATCCTGACCAACCTTGACCTACCTGTAATTCTTTTCCCCTTGGCCATTCTATTATGCCTGGGGATAATCTTCGTCATCCCTTTCAAAATCCGCCTTTTTTTCTTATTGGCCACATTTATGTTGATAGGAATCAATTCCCAAGTAAACAAACGTACCCTATCAGGGTTGCCTCATATAATAGACAAGAATGAGAGAGTGGTCATAGAGGGAACAATCTATAGGCCACCCAAGGTAAGAGTCAATGTAGCAAGTCTTTCTGTTCACGCAGAAAAAATCTTTTTGGCTAAAGAGATCAAGAGGGTTAAGATCAATCTCCTGGTAAAAATATATGGATACAGGGGTGGTCTAAAACCAGGCGAACGAATCCGCTTTCCTGCTAAGGTAAAGGAATTCAAAAATTTCAACAACCCAGGGAGCTTTGATTACCGATTCTATATGAAGAACAGAGGGCTTTCCTTTTCTGCCACAGTTTCCGATGGACGATACGTTGTTCCAATGGGAGAGGGAGATCTTGGTCTTGCCGGAAGAACATTGGAGAAGATCAGAGGTCCCTTAAGAAGATTTTTTGTAGAAAGGCTCTCTGATACCATAAGCCCCATTTATAGTGCCCTTATTCTTGGAGAAAGGCAAGGGCTCACATCTGAGCTCAGAGAGCCATTCAATAGATCAGGGGTAGGGCATATAATGGCTGTTTCAGGTCTCCACCTTGGCTTGGTGGCATGGCTGTCCTTCATGTCTCTCAGGTGGCTCTTATCGTTCTCCTACCGTTTAGCCCTCATGACAGATATAAGAAAACTTGCAGCAATTGTAACCACCTTCCCAGTGATAGCCTATGGCTTACTTACTGGACTCCAGGTTTCCTCCCAGAGGGCCATGGTTATGGTTCTGGTATTCTTATGGTCCTTTGTTATAGGCAGGGAAAAAGATGTCTGGTCCAGCCTTTCCTTAGCAGCCCTTATAATACTTGCCCTTAAGGGGGATGCCCTTTTTAGCACCTCCTTTCAGCTATCCTTCGTGGCCGTAGCAGGTATTTTGTGGCTGGCCCCTTTAATCCTTTCTCGATTACCAAAATTTAAAACGAACAACGGGTCTTTTCAAAGGAATCCCCTTCTACATCCAATTCTCACGTATGCCGTGGGTCTGATTGCTGTAACAACTGCAGCCACAGTTATAACAACCCCATTGACTGCCTACCATTTCCACCGTTTTACTATGGTAGCCCTTCCGGCTAACCTGACTGTAGTTCCCATAATAGGGCTGTGGGTTATCCCTCTTGGATTACTTTCTTCCATCACCCTCTTTCTTTCATCTGGTGTGGCAGGATTTCTGCTTTCCTTAGGCGAATTTGGTCTTAATCTGGCTATGTCCTTGGTTCAATTCTGGTCAGATATTCCTTGGAGCTCAATCTGGGTGATTCGACCCACCTGGCTGGAGATCATTTTAGTCTACGGGCTGCTTTTCCTCAGCATTAATTTCACGCGTTCAAGGGTCTACAGGCTCTTATTACCTCTCGTTTTGGCCCTAACTTGTATAGATATTGGCTGCTGGGTTTACCAAACCAGGCTTAACAGTGATCTAAGGGTAACAATTCTGGATGCGGGAAGAGGAAATGTGGCACTCATACAATTCCCGGGCAAAGAGAGGATGCTTATCGCACACAATGCCTTTGGCTATAGAGGCTTTGACCTGGGCCGAATGGTTGTGGCCCCCTATCTCGGGCACGAAAAAATCCAGCGGATTGACTATTTTTTCGTGACCGGTGCTCACGTGCAGCAGACAGACAGACTCCGATTCATGGTCAACAACTTTCACCCTAGAGAGGTGTTCTCCAATCTGTCTACAGAAAGGATGATTGGTGGGGTGAAGATTAAAGGGGGCGGCAGTGAAGGGATTACTATAGGCTATCGAGGGTGGTCTCTCCTGTTCTATGACCAGAAGGTGCAAATTGAAAGGGAAAATCCGAAGAAGGAAAAAGGGTGGTCGAAATACCTCATTATCACGAAAAAAAAGATGAAGCCTGATTCCCCCTTTCCAATCCTCAGTATATATCAGACCGGTGCACTGACAATCACCATAGACCCTGAAGGAAACATAAGAATGAAGAGTTTTCT
>JAPVWE010000128.1 GCA_028572035.1 Desulfobacteraceae bacterium
CAATGTGCCGGTCATCAAATCCAGTATTAGAAGAGTTTACTATCATGTTGGTGACTTTGTGTCTTGGTGGCTAAATAGTAGTTTTTTTATGAAGAATAACTAAAGGGTATTGACGTTATGAAAAAAGACTCTACCTCTCCCCTGTCCGTAAAAAATGTTTGTCGCATCCTTTTAAAGAAGGGTCTTATATCAAAAGAACAAACGGTGGAGATTTACAAAAAAAAGGGTACCCTCCGCAAAAAATTAGAGAAACTGCAGATGATCAGGGATGCATCAGGGGGCCCTTCTTCGAGAATAATCAATCCTATAACTATAATTGATATCATCTCTTTCTTGAAACTCGAAAGAAAAGATGATCCAACCAAGGAGGTCGATGAAGAAACCATTTTCCAGGCCCTGGCTGAGGAGTGGAAAATAGACTATAAGAAGATAGATCCACTCGAACTCGATCTAAACTTGGTGACAACGACCATCCCCAGATCCTTTGCCATGAAACACCTCGTTTTACCTGTAGCTATTCAAGATGGTTGGCTTACTATAGCCACACCAGATCCTCATAACCTTGAGGTGATGGAGGATATTAGTAGGGTAAGTCAATTAAAGGTCAAACCAGTAGTCTCAGGCAAATCTGATATTATCAAACTCATAGATGAATTTTATGGCTTCAGAAGATCAATTGCTGCAGCCGAGGAGCAGTTTTCCGGCCCTGCAATTGACCTCGGTAACCTGGAGCAGTATGTTAAGCTCCAGAAAGCCAGAGATCTCCCATCAGATGACAGGCACATTGTAAATGCCGTTGACCACCTCTTTAACTATGCCTTTGAGCAAAGGGCCAGCGATATTCATATTGAGCCCAAGAGGAATATAAGTTTGGTCAGACTGCGGATTGATGGTGTCTTGCATTCTATCTACAAATTACCGAAAAGCGTTCATGGAGCTATCATTTCCAGGGTTAAGACCCTTTCTGGCCTTGATATGGCGGAAAAAAGACGTCCACAGGATGGCAGAATAAAGATCGACAGGGGTCAAGGGGTTGAGGCAGAGATCAGGGTCTCAACTATACCCACGGCCTTTGGTGAAAAAAGTGTTTTGAGGATCTTGGATCCGGATATTCTTATCCAGGGTGTAGGCCAGCTCGGTATGACATCAATGGACCTGGTACGTTACCAACAATTTATTAATCTTCCTCACGGCCTTGTTCTGGTATGTGGTCCTACCGGTAGTGGAAAATCAACCACGCTGTATTCTACTTTGAGGTATCTATCTAATGAGGAGAATAACATCACCACCGTGGAAGATCCTATCGAGATGGTTTATGAGGATTTCAACCAGATAGCTGTCCAGCCGGCAGTGGGTATAACATTTGCGAGCATCTTGAGGAATATCCTAAGGCAGGACCCTGATATAATTATGATAGGGGAAACGAGGGACCTGGAGACAGCCCAGAATGCCATTCAGGCAGCCTTGACAGGGCACTTGGTACTCTCCACCCTCCATACTAACGATGCCCCCTTGGCTATTACCCGCCTGTTAGACATAGGCGTTCCCTGCTTTCTTATACAAGCAACCCTAACCGGTGTTTTGGCTCAGCGCCTTTTGCGTAAGATCTGCCCTTACTGCATAGAGACCTTTGAGATCGGTACCGATGATCTTGTGGCCATGGGCATTGAGACAGAAAAGACTGGGATTATCAAGCTAAAGATGGGTAGGGGTTGTATAAAATGTAGAGGAACAGGTTATTTGGGAAGAGTTGGCATTTTCGAGGTTCTATCTTTTACAGAGCCAATAAAGGATTTGATTGCGCAGGAAGGCAGTGTGGATATGATTAGGCAGGCTGCCTGCGAGGAAGGTATGGTGACCCTCAGGGAAAATGCCATCAAAAAGATGCTCGATGGTGAGACCACCTATCAGGAGGTCATCAGGGCAACCTGGGAGCAAATCTGATTTATGCTGGCCCAAATTACTATTACTGATTTTGCAATTATAGACTCTCTGTCCGTCAGCTTTTCAGGAGGCCTAAATATCCTGTCCGGAGAGACTGGTGCAGGAAAATCAATTATTATAAATGCTGTTAATCTGATCTTGGGGGGACGGGCATCCCCCGATCTTATCAGGACCGGTGCTGACAGGGCATTAGTTGAGGCCCTCTTTCATGTTCCGGCAGAATCTCCTCTCTCCAAATCCTTAGACAACTTGGACATACCCTTTAATGGTGAAGTGTTGATAAAAAGGACCATCTCTAAGGAGGGTAAGAGCAGGGTCTGGATCAACGGCTCTCTGGCAACACTCCAGATGCTTTCTAAACTTGGGCCTAATCTGATAAGTGTTTCCGGGCAGAATGAGCACCAGCTTTTACTAAGGCCTGATAACCATCTCTTTATCTTGGATGATTTTGGGGGCTTAACCAAAGAGAGGATTAAACTCAATGAGCTTTACAGGGATTATTACGCTCTTAAGGAAAAGGCAGAAAGACTAAGGGCCAATCTAAAAGAAGAAGAGGAAAGGCGAGAGCTTAGTCAATTTCAGATAAAGGAGATTGAAGAAGCAAGACTTGATCCAGGTGAGGGGAGTAGGCTTGAGGCAGAGAAGAGCAGACTTATGCATGCTGAGAGGTTAATGGATATAGTCTTTAGAAGTTATCAGGCACTTTATGAAAAAGAGGAATCTGTTTTATCTACCTTGAGCTTATTAGGCAAAGACATGGATAAGGGTGTAAATATTGACCCTCACCTGGACCAGTATAAGAAACAATTGGAATCAGCACAGCTTCAGTTGGAGGATTTGGCCTTGGAGTTAAGGGATTTTTACTCTAAGCTCAAGCTCGATCCAAAAAGGCTGGAGGAAGTTGAAGAGAGATTGCAACTCATCAGGCGATTGAAAAAGAAATATGGCCCCTCTATAGAGAGCATCCTAGCTTTTAGGGAGGAGCTTTCTCAAAGGGGGTATCGATTAACCCAGAAGAAGGAGGAACTGAAAAGGCTTGAGGCCCAGCTGGAGGAGAAAAAGGAAGGTTTATTGACACTGGCCACCGGGCTCTCTTTAAAGAGACATGAAATAGCAGATACATTTAGAAAAAAGGTGGAAGAGGAATTAGATTTACTGGGTATGCCTGGGACCAGATTTAGAGTCAAATTTGGCTCCAACAGATCGGGTGGTGATATTATTTCAGCAGACATGCTTGACTCTACTCTTACCGCAGACGGGGTGGATGTCTTGGAGTTCATGATGTCACCAAATGTGGGTGAAGATCTAAGACCCTTGGCCAGGATTGCCTCAGGAGGAGAACTATCCAGGATCATGCTTGCCCTAAAGACTATATTAGCTCGATTTGGTTTGGTTGAAACGCTCGTCTTTGATGAGATTGATTCTGGTATCGGCGGAGCTACTGCCGCTACTGTTGGCGACAAACTGAGGTCACTCGCCAATTACCATCAGATCTTATGCATTACACATCTTCCTCAGTTAGCCTCCTGCGGGGAGACTCATTTCTTGGTTGAAAAGAGGGTAACTAAAGGCAGAACCAGGGCTTTTATTACCTCATTAGACAAGGAGAGCAGAATCAATGAGATTGCCAGGCTTCTTGGTGGTAAAAGGATATCCGAAAAGACCCTTGCACACGCCAGGGAAATGATAGGAGTCACATCTTAATTATCTTTTTTCAGAATCTGTTCTTCACTGCTCCTAAACCCGTGATGCTGCTCATCAAAATAGACACCCCCGGGCTTACGCCCGTGGCACTTGGAGGTAAAGCGCGGCCTTGAGGTCTTTTCTGAGTGACTGGTGGGAGGCCACCGTCCTTTTCATGACTTATCAGCGGGGGAAACCGCAGCCCCCGACTTGCCGGGGGAATGCGGAGCCACGCTTATATTAGCGGGACGCAGATAAGTCGTAGAAAAGACCAGGCCGGGAGCCTTGGAGCCGAAAAAAAGACTTCAAGGACGCGTGATATACATTCTAAGGCATTCACCCCCGGGCTCACGTCCGGGGTGCTCTGCCGATTCTTGATAGAGCCAGGAATCCGCGTTCACCCCTTCAGTGTTTCAGTATTTCTTCATGAACGTCAAATATATAAGCGATCAAAGCTGCCCTTGTCCACATACCGTTTCGCTCCTGCCGCCAGTACATGGCTCTTGGGTCAGAATCGATAGCTACATCAATTTCATCTCTTCGCGGGAAAGGATGCATAATAACTGCGGTCGATCTTACTTTAGACATGTCAGAGGGTCTAAGTCTAAACCTGGATGTATCAATCTTGTTTGACTCACCAGCAATGGAGTCGTGCTCATCCTGAATCCTGGTCATGTAAATTGCATGGGCTTTTGAAAGCACGTTTTCGAGGGCTTCGGTTTCAACATGATAAGGGATCTTATGCCTTTCCAGGAAACTGCACACATCCTCTTTCATCTGAAAGGCCCGGGAGCTCCTTTCCGGGGCCATAAGAGAATGGCTTTACGAATCAATCATAGAAAGGCTCCTGGATAATAAAGTCATCCCTGTAAGGCCTATTATTGAAGAAGGGAATATT
>JAPVWE010000129.1 GCA_028572035.1 Desulfobacteraceae bacterium
GGCACTGAACATATCGCACCTTCGGTGCGGACCTGTAGGGGTTCGATTTATCGAACCCGCAATGACGGGCGTCATAAATGCCGTCCCTACAAGGACTTAAATAAGGAAATTCCTATACTATCAAGTTAAATAGGACGCAGATTTTCGCAGATACACGCAGATATTAATAATCTTTATATTCTTAATCCAAAAGATCTGCGTTCATCTGCGTCCAAAATGGGATTTCCTATACTATCAAGTTATAGCTTGTAGCGTTTCTTACACATGGCATTATTGAAATGAGTTATTACCCTAAGAAATATGACATTATCGTTGTTGGGGCGGGCCATGCCGGCTGCGAAGCTGCCCTGGCCGCTGCCCGGATGGGGTGTAGTGTTTTAATGATGACTATAGACCTTGATGGGATAGCAAGAATGCCATGTAGCCCTTCTATCGGGGGGGTAGCCAAAGGACAGTTAGTAAAAGAGATCGACGCCCTGGGTGGTGAGATGGCCAAGGTAACAGATAAGACAGCAATACAGTACCGGCTTCTGAATACCAAGAAGGGCCCGGCTGTTCAATCCTCTCGCACCCAGAATGATAAGATTAGGTATCATATTGCCATGAAGGAGGCACTGGAAAAGGAGCCCAACCTAGATATTAAACAGGCCATGGTTGAAAAACTTGTAGTGGAAAACAATCACCTTGTCGGGATAGAGGATCAAACAGGGTTCGGATATCAGGCCCCGGCAGTCATCTTATCCACCGGGACCTTTTTAAGCGGTCTGGTCCATATCGGTTTTACATCTATCAGGGCCGGCAGAGCAGGTGAGTTTGCATCTTACGGGCTGCCCGAAAGCCTGAGAAGCTTAGGCTTCAACCTAGGAAGGATGAAGACAGGCACCCCTCCACGACTAAAAAAATCAACCATAGACTTTACCAGGTTTGCAAAGCAAGAAGGAGACGAAAATCCCAGACCGTTTTCCCTTTTCACCAAAGAGATCAAGATGCCCCAGATTCCCTGCTACATAGGTTATACAAATAAGAAAAGCCATCAGATCGTGAGAGACAATCTGGAGCGCTCTGCCCTGTATGGAGGGAAGATCACAGGGGTTCCAGCACGGTACTGTCCCTCTATGGAAGATAAGATAGTACGGTTTTCTGAAAGGGACAAACACCAGATCATACTTGAACCTGAGGGAATCGATACAGAGGAAATTTACGCAAGTGGCCTGGGAAATAGCCTGCCTATGGATGTGCAGATCCCCTTTGTAAGATCTGTTGAGGGATTGGAAGAGGTTGAAATGATGAGGCCAGCTTATGCAATTGAATATGATTATGTAGACCCCTTGCAATTGTTTCCCACCCTTGAGACCAAACCTATCAAAGGGCTGTATATGGCTGGCCAGATCAACGGAACATCTGGATATGAGGAGGCAGCTGCTCAAGGTATTTGGGCAGGTATTAATGCGGCATTAAAGATTCAAAAAAGGCCGCCCTTTCTCCTTGATCGATCAGAGGCCTATATGGCTGTTATGGTTGATGATCTGGTTACCAGAGGAACAGAAGAGCCTTACAGGATGTTTACCTCCAGGGCAGAATACAGACTCCTGCTCAGAGAGGATAATGCGGAGCAGAGATTAATGGAAAAAGGTAATGAATTAGGTCTCATTGATGATGAAACGGCAAAGGAGATGAAAAAGAGGCAGAAGAAGATCTCTGCCGAGTGCCACAGGATAAAAAACACCGTAATAACTCCCTCAAAGGAGGTAAATGATTATCTTATAAAGGCTGGTTCAGCCCCGATAAAAAATGCAACCCCGTTGGATCAAATCCTTAAAAGGCCGGAGTTAAGTTATCAAGATATCTCTACCCTGGATGGGCACCATAAAAAGAAAGATGAAAGGATTGCACGCCACGTTGAAATTGAGGTAAAATACGAAGGATATATCCAGCGGCAACTAAGAGAGGTTGAGAAATTCAAGAGCCTGGAGAAGATAAAGATTCCACCGGAGTTTGACTATACCGGGGTTCATGGCCTTTCCAATGAACTTAGAGAAAAACTATCCACCATAAAACCTATCTCCCTGGGCCAGGCGTCAAGAATACCAGGCATTACACCTGCTGCAATCTCCATAATTATGATCTACCTCAAGAAGACTGGCTCACTGCTGTAAATTGCTATCCTGCACCTGAACTGGCCTGGACAAAGCCATAGAAGAGGGGGGATGGTTCCTCCATGCTTGATTTTAATTCCGGGTGTGCCTGGGTGGCTACAAAATACCTAAGCTCGGGAAGCTCTATAAACTCTACCAGCCTTCCGTCCCTTGAGGTTCCTGAAAAGACAAGCCCAGTATCAGTGAGTATCTTATGGTACTCAGGGTTTACCTCATAACGATGCCGGTGCCTTTCTGAAATACTGTGAGATTTGTAGAGCCTGCTGATCATTGTTCCTTCCTTGACAATGGCCTCATACGCCCCGAGTCTCATAGTGCCGCCCTTTTCTTTAATATCTTTTTGTTCCGGGAGAATATCTATTACAGGGAAAGGTGTATCTGGATCAAACTCAGTGCTGTTGGCCCCCTCCAGGTGACAGACGTTTCGTGCATACTCTACAACTGCCAATTGAAGCCCGAGGCAGAGACCAAGAAATGGAATGTTTTCTTCCCTGGCCCTTCTAATAATCTCAATCTTCCCCTCCGTCCCCCTTGAACCAAAACCGCCTGGAACAATCACTCCATTCATATCATTTAAGACAGAGGCATCTTTCAGGTCTGTTGTCTCTATCCATTGTAAGTGTATCCTGCATCTCAGGTGAGCCGAGCAGTGATTCAATGATTCAATAATAGAGGCATAAGAATCTTCAAGTTTGGTATACTTTCCGCATATGGCCACTGTTATTTCACTTTTTGGATTCCTTGTGTTTTCAACCAGTTTCTTCCATCTCCTGAGGTCTGGGGGAGAGTAAATATTTAGTTTTTTATGGAGGATTTCAGCTAATCCCTCTTTTTCAAAGACAATCGGTATCTCATAGATATCATCCACATCAAGGCCAGTGACTACGGCCTCGGGGCTTACGTCACAAAAATTGGAGATCTTCAACCTTATCTCCTTGGTTAAGTATTCCGAGCATCTACCTATTATGATATCCGGGAAAATTCCCCTCTGTTTTAGAAGATTGACACTCTGCTGGGTTGGCTTTGACTTCTGTTCATGTACCCCATGGGGGATGGGGACATACGTCAAGTGCAGGTAAACAATATTCTCCCTGCCAACATCCTCCTTCATCTGCCTCATTGCCTCGAGGAAGAGCTCATTTTCAATATCCCCTACTGTTCCGCCTATTTCCACTATAAGGAGATCAGCCGATTCTTCCTCGGCGATTTTATAGATGTGGTTCTTAATGACATCGGTAACGTGGGGAATGTATTGAACGGTCTTTCCCAAGTAGTCCCCTTTCCTCTCTTTTTCTCTTACCATGTGAAATATCCTACCCATGGTCAGGTTCCACTTGGATTTGCATCTGATACCAAGGAATCGCTCGTAGTGTCCAAAATCCATATCTACTTCTCCACCGTCATCGAGGACAAACACCTCCCCATGCTCAAATGGATTCATGGTTCCTGGATCAACATTAAGGTAGCCGTCACATTTGATAGGAACAATCTTGAGTCTTGCAGAAAGAAGATGGCCTATGGAGGCAGCAGCAATTCCTTTTCCCAACCCGGAAAGAACCCCGCCGGTTACTATGATGTATTTGGTAGCAGGCATTTTCTTAGTGAAGTCCAAGGAAGAATTTATAGGTAATTCCCAGTGCGGTCAAGCTAAAATGTTCTAATAATTTTTTCCCGGACAATCTTCTTGCTTACGTCAAAACGGTATTTTGTATATGATCCAGGTATCTGTTGAAAACTCAGTGGAATTTTGAACAGACAGTGAAAAATGAAGATTGCAATGTGCAAAAGTCAAAACGGGGATGTTATGGGAAAAGACGGGCCGGGCAGTTTTTGCCTATTTGATACAGCATCAAAAGATATTACGGCGCTAAAGCTGGCGTAAGGTCTGACAGAGATGTTTTGGATTCTTTCTAATACAAAAACATCGGCTTGCCACCAACATGGCGGATCTTGGGCCGATACTCTTCTACATCATAGAGTTCTCTCACATCTACCCTTTTTTGGCCCGCAGTAATGGTGCTGAGGGGGATATCTGTATAGATTCCACGACTGAGTGTGACAAGGCGTCCAAAGACACCTTTCAGAAAAAGATCAATAGCCATGTTGGCATAATTAACAGCTACCATCAGATCCAGAGAATCAGGTACACCGGTTCTCATTAAATACGAGAGCCGTTGGTTGAGGACATCTTCTCCTGTTAGTTCCTTGAGAATAGCTCCAGTTTCCTCTCCGATTCCTCCCAGCTTTCTATGCCCATAGGCGTCTGCCGCTCCTGATAAAAATATCTCACCTCCTATCATCTTGGCCCCTTCTGAAAT
>JAPVWE010000130.1 GCA_028572035.1 Desulfobacteraceae bacterium
GGATGGCCTTTCTTTATGTGGCTTTAATATTAACTATGTGGTCCGGATGGTCATACTTTCGAATGAACAAAAGGATATTTTTCTAAGGAACCTTGAGATTTTTTTTAATTGACAAAGGCAAAGCAATAGGTTAAATTTAAAAAATTGTGAAGATTGCGGGAATAGCTCAGTTGGTAGAGCATCACGTTGCCAACGTGACGGTCGCCGGTTCAAGTCCGGTTTCCCGCTCCATTACAAGGCGGCATAGCCAAGTGGCTAAGGCAGCGGTCTGCAAAACCGTTTGACACCGGTTCGAATCCGGTTGCCGCCTCCAATGAACAGGCACCTTCATATAGTCTATTTTTTCGATTATGGCCTCAAAAAAATCCACCATTCTCTTCGTTCCTGGAGGATCAAATAAGGTAAGAAAAATTAATGCTCCTAATGGGGTAATATTTTTCTTTGTGTCTATTGTTTTTCTTATAACCCTTGGGATTGGATGGCTCATTACCGATTATAGAAAGATAAAGACCCAGATACCCGAATTAGATTATCTAAAAAAAGAAAACAGAATCCAAAAAACCCAACTGATCGCCTTGACTCAAAAGATTATCCAAATCAATCGAAACATGGCTAAGCTCCAGGAATTCGATCGCAAGTTAAGGGTTATGACCAACTTAGAGCCCTCTGATGAACACGATCAATTCTTGAGCCTTGGAGGCTCAAACAATAATATCCTCAAATCAGATTATCAACTGGAGAAGGTTCACAAAGGGCTAATCCATCAAATGCATAAATCCTTAGAGAATCTTGAAACAGAAATAGCTGTGACCTCCATATCCCAAACAGAATTGAGCGATTTCTTAAAAGAGCAGAAATCCATTCTGGCCTGTACACCATCTATCAAGCCAGCCCAGGGCTGGTTTTCTTCTGGATTTGGGTACCGAATCTCGCCTTTTACCAATCGGAGGGAATTTCACAAAGGACTGGACATAGCAAGCAGGATTGGAACACCTGTAATTGCCCCAGCCGATGGATTAGTTGTATTTGTGGGCAAAGAAGGTAACTTCGGCAAGATGATTGCTGTCAATCATGGATATAATCTGACGACCAGGTATGGACATTTGCATAAATACCGGGTAAAAAAGGGGCAATATGTTAAAAGGGGTCAAATAATAGGTGAGGTTGGAGTCTCTGGCCGAACCACAGGCCCACACCTCCACTATGAAGTACTCCTTAATGGCGTCCCGGTAAACCCTCTTCGCTACGTATTAAACTGACTTGCACCTATCCGCCTGACCTATTTCTAACCTGCTCTCATTTTTTTGATCACACCATTATACAAAACCATCAATTGCCACTTGAATTTTTCTTTATAAAGGTTTAATCAGAAGAAGAGATGACCGAAAGGGAATTTTTCTATGTTAGGTAAGCTTTTCAAAAGTATTGTTGGAAGCAAAAACGAAAGAGAGCTTAGAAAGCTTGCTCCAACAGTAACAAGAATCAATGAACTTGAACCCCGCTTTGCAGGCCTCAATGATACCCAGCTGAGGGGCAAGACAGGGGAATTTAAGGAAAGGATAGCAAAGGGTGAATCTCTGGATGATATCTTACCTGAGGCCTATGCTGCTGTGAGGGAGGCCTCAGTGAGGGTCTTAGGCATGAGACACTTTGACGTACAACTCTTAGGAGGCATTGCCCTTCATCATGGCAAAATAGCAGAAATGAAAACAGGGGAAGGCAAAACCCTTGCTGCTACCCTCCCCCTCTACTTAAATGCCCTTTTGGAACGTGGCTGCCACTTAGTTACTGTTAACGATTATCTTGCGAAAAGAGACGCTGAATGGATGGGTGGAATATACAGGCTCTTAGGGATGACTGTCGGTGTGATCTTGCATGATATGGATGATCAGAAAAGAAAGACTGCCTATAGCTCTGACATAACATATGGCACTAACAATGAATTCGGTTTTGATTACCTAAGGGATAATATGAAGTTCTCACTTGAGGACTGTGTACAGAGGGATCTCCGTTTTGGTATTGTTGATGAGGTAGATAGCATTCTCATTGATGAATCCAGGACTCCTCTGATAATCTCAGGCCCCATCGAGCATAGTGAAGACATCCATTATGCTACGCTAAAGCCCCTGATCGTCAAGCTTAAGGAACACCAAGACAGGGTTATTAGGTCTATCCTCAATAGGGCAGAGGCAAGGATGAGGGAAGGGAAAGATGATGATAAGGCCATCGAATTGCTGCTTCAGGTTAAGAGAGGTGATCCAAAAAATCCACGGTTCCTCGATATTATAGCAAAGGAACCAGGATTAAAAAAATCGATCGACAAGATGGAATCCTTCCTTGCATCCCAAAAATCCCTCCATGTCCTGGATGAAGAACTCTACTGCATCATCGAGGAGCAAGATCGCAGTGCAAGCTGGACAGATAAAGGGCTCAGACTATTGTCTGGAAATCAGCAGGATGCCTTTGTTGTGCCTGACCTGAGTCAAGGGTTACAAGAAATCGACACTGATCAGAGACTGAACTATAGAGAAAAGAAAAAGATAAAGCGAGAGCTAGAGGTACAATACTCAGAAACATCTGAAAGAATGCATGCCGCCCAACAGCTCATTAAGTCCTACTGGCTCTTTGGCAAGGATGTAGATTACGTTGTCAAGGACGGACAGGTAATAATTGTAGATGAATTTACCGGCAGGCTTATGCCAGGCAGGAGATGGAGCGATGGGTTACATCAGGCCATTGAAGCAAAGGAAGGTGTTAACGTTGCAGAAGAGAATCAAACACTGGCTACCATTACCTTTCAAAATTACTTCAGGATGTATGAAAAGCTTGCTGGAATGACCGGAACTGCTGATACAGAGGCCCCAGAATTCAAAAAGATCTATGATCTTGACGTACTGGTAATACCAACTCACAAAAAAATGATCAGGGACGATTATCCGGATGTTATTTACAAAACCGAAAGGGAGAAATTCAAGGCCGTTGTCGAAGAAATCATAGAATTGCACACAAAGGGTCAACCTGCACTGGTTGGTACAATATCAATCGAAAAATCGGAGAGGTTGAGCAAGATGCTCAAAAAACAGGGCATCAAACACCAGGTCTTGAATGCCAAAAACCATGAAAGAGAGGCCGAGATTATTGCCATGGCCGGACAAAACGGAACTGTTACCATATCCACAAATATGGCTGGTAGGGGGACCGATATCGTATTAGGCAATGGCGTGCCAGACCTGGGTGGCCTGCATGTCCTCGGCACCGAGAGGCATGAAAGCAGAAGGATTGATAATCAACTGAGGGGGCGTTCAGGACGTCAGGGAGATCAAGGTTCTTCACGGTTTTATCTCTCTTTGGAAGATGACCTCATGAGGGTCTTCGGCTCAGAAAGAATTGCCTCGGTTATGGACAGGCTTGGCATGGAAGAGGATCAACCAATAGAACACCAGATTATTTCAAGGGCAATTGAAGGAGCCCAGAAAAGGGTTGAGGGTATCAACTTCAACATCCGAAAAAATCTTCTTGAATATGACGATGTGATGAACCAGCAACGAAAGGTAATATACAGCCAGAGGAGAGAAATACTAAAAGGTGACCACCTAAAAGAAACCATTATGGATATGATTGACGAGTTGGTAGAATCCGCAATTTCAGATACCATTGACCCCAACATCTTTCCCGAGGAATGGAACTTCGGGCCACTTTCTGATCATATGTATAATGTATTTGGGCTCTTGGTCCAGTTCTCCAAGGCAGAGACAAAGGTTCTAACTCAGGAGAGTTTGATAGATCAATTAAAACAGAAGGTCTTAGATCTTTATGAGAAAAAAGAGAAAGAAAGCGATCCTCAATCCTTTCATTTTCTACAAAAGATTGCCATGCTACAGGCAGTTGATGAACTCTGGATGGATCATCTCCTGGGTATGGACCAGCTAAAAGAAGGTGTAGGCCTGCGGGGATATGGCCAGATGGATCCCCTTAAGGAGTATCAGAAAGAGGGATACAATATGTTCATCTCAATGGTAGAAGGAATTAAGGAAAATTCCCTCAGAACATTCTTTAGGATAAGAATAGCCCCCCAGGAACAACCCTCCATTTCAGTTCCAAAAAAGGAAATGGTTCTCAGTCGTGGAGGCAACGGAGGCAGCTCCCCGGTCAAACGGAAAACACCCAAGATAGGGAGAAATGATCCCTGTCCATGCGGGAGCGGGAAAAAATACAAACATTGCTGCGGTAGATGAAAAATAATAGTTCAGCCACTAAGTCACTAAGACACAAAGAAACTCAAAACATTAGTAACGTTCAAATGTTGAGGCCTAATTGTTCTTTAGGCCACATGATAAACATTCAATAATCCTGAATTTCGCAAAGCTTTTTGAAAAGCGTTACCGTTCCTGTCATTGCGAGCGATAGCGAAGCAATCTTTTGGTGAGGGGATTGCTTCGTAGC
>JAPVWE010000131.1 GCA_028572035.1 Desulfobacteraceae bacterium
TCATCAGAATAATGATAGGAGAAATAATCCATATTCACCCAGAAGGAACCATCCGAAGCGACTTCAATGAGATTGTCATAGATCTTATCCACATATTTGGGCTCACCATAGGGCGCCATACCCATAACCTTATATTCCCCGTTGTTTACTTTGAAGCCTAAAAAGGCCGTAAAGGCGCTATAGAGAAGGCCAAGAGAGTGGGGGAATTTTATTTCCTTTATGAGTGCTATTTCAGTCCCATTCCCTACACCCAAAGTCGCAGTTGTCCATTCTCCGACTCCATCCACTGTAAGAATTGCTGCCTCTTCAAAAGGAGACGGATAGAAAGCACTGGCTGCATGGGAGAGATGATGTTCTCCGAACAAGATCCTTTTGTCTTCAATATTCAGCTTATCTTTTAAATGACTCTTTATCCAGAGTTTGTCGCCGAGCCAGGTGATCATGGCTTCCCGGAAGACATTCCACGATCTGGGGAAATTTTGCATAGTGGTCATCAAAATGCGCTCGAATTTATGGAATGGCTTCTCATAGAACACTGCATAATCTAAATCCCCGCTTGTTATGCCTGCAAAATCCAGACAAAAATTGATGGCATTCTCAGGAAAATCAAAGTCATGTTTCACCCTCGTGAATCGTTCTTCTTCTGCAGCGGCTACAAGTCTCCCGTCTTTTATCAGAGCCGCAGCCGCATCATGATAGTAACAGGAGATTCCCAATATATACATCAGAATTGCCTCCTGTATTGTTCCAATTCATTCTTTATTTCTTTTTTGGGGATCCACCAAGATGTGCGGCTTTGATATTTTATATTTAATGGATCGGAAAACACTTTAACAGCTATCGCATAAGGGGAAACAAGAATAAAAAAGAATAGAGAAAGAAGGATTCGACTCTGAAAGCTTCCCATCCTTTTTGAGAAATCGTTCCAACTCTGCCATATCTTTTTAAATGCATTTGCAGGAGTTTTTTGGAGAGCTTTTTGGCTGGGGCTCTTTTCTTCAGGTAATTTTCGCAATGAGACAGCTATAATACCTAAGATGATGGATAGAATCAGCCAGATAAGAATCAAGAGCCACTTATCTAGATCCTGCGTTATTCTTGAATAAATTGCTCCTGCCCAGATTACTGCCACCAAGACCAGGTCAATAATTTTGGGTTTTAGATCAACATTCTTCCCAGCTTTACCTGCAGCACCGCCAGAATAGCCAACAAGAGATAATAGAATAAGCGCAATAAAGGAGAGAGTATTCATATTAAAAATTATTTCTTCACAACTCCTTCAGTGCTGTATACTGTTCCTTTGGAAATTGTGAAATCCACTGCATTGATTTTTCCTTTACGCTCCACACTTATTGCCAATTCGAGCTCCCACTGGCCCGGCGCATAATCATACGGTCCATAAGATGTCGTGGTCGGTGGAAGATCATCAGACTTTGTCTTGCCCCCACCAGCAAAGTACACACTGATATTTTGTGCGATGGGATCCGTATCCCATATAAAGGTCACAGGGCTGGTTATTGGCTGTTTGACGTCCGGCTCTGTGAAGCCGTTGTTCTGCGGAAATGGTAAAGGACTATCGGAGCCTGGTTCGCCGTACCACAAGGGGATACTCTCGCTTCCCTCTTCATAATTCGCTGTAATCGTGTAGAATCCATCTCCAAAAAGTTCGTATTCTAAATTCGCTATTGCAGCCAATGTCCAAACACCCTCATTCCCATCCAGTTCAAAACCACGGATGACCTCTATTCCATACTCAGGATCGATCTGGTCAATAGCCGCTGTGTCAGTTCTACTAGCCGTAAAAGAAGCACCGGAGGGAGTTGTGACCGTGAGAGATTTTACATGCACTCCAGCATCTTCTTTTGTCCTGACCGAAACGCGTAGATCGTATTCATCAACTATTCCATCTTCCTGATCAAGCTTAGTGTTGGTTGTTCCCAAATCCATTCGGGTGATAACCGATACATCATTTTTTGTCCCCGAACATGCGGCAACTAAAAAAAGCAAGACGAATATCCAATGTTTGATGTTTTTAAGCATTATCCCTCCCTCTCTCGATATTGAACACTCTAAGAGATAGAATCAAAAGAGATTTTATCACTCCAGTCAGATTTCAATCGCCACTCCTCATACTGCCTGATTCTATATAATACAGATGTGAAAATCAATAATTGCTACAAGGTCAAATTTCTATTATAGTACTATGCGTTGTTTTCCCAGGAGTTGAGGAGATCCCCTCCACTCATGGAGAAACAAATATCACAAATGGAGGCAAACGATGCGTAGAGAAAATACCTCTCACAAAGTTATACTTTTTGTGATTCCAATTCTATTTGTTTCCTTATTCGTAAGCATAAGTTATGCACAAAAACCCATTCTTACAGATGAATTCGACCGCTTTTTAGTGACTAAGGAAACAAAAATTGGTAATGTTATCGGTCAGATCGAGCTGGTGTTTCCGAATCCCAAAAAGATCACCTGGAGCCTCGTGCCACCGGTACCTGGAGGCGACCGGAGGCACTACCTGAAAGAAGGCCAGCTTGATGCCACAAAAATCGTCGCAATCGACCCCGATACTGCCGAAATCAGACTCAAGGAGCATCCCGCTGAATACTCGGCTCATTATTACGCTGAAGTCCGCGCGACCAACGAGGACGGATATATGGAACAGGTCCTAATCATCATCGCGCTCGAAGAAACACCCAAGCGCGAAAATGCGCTGGATATTTTTACCCAGCGTATAGATACAGGCTCCATGCGTTTCTTTGCGACAGAGACGGTCGACCCCAAGAAGATCGAATACGCAGCAAACGTCGCCAGTGCCCTAATCTCAAAGGACAGAAGAGGCTCGGGACGGATCTCCAAGTACCTTAAGGAAAAGAATGTGGTCATGACAATTTTCAAGACTTTTGAAGAGCGCAACACCTCAATCGGTTTTTACATGCACAGAAGGAGCCTGGGATTAAGAACGCAGGACCTTGAGGACGAAGAGATCATCCCCGATTATTTGCGGCTGGGCGGACCGAGAGACTTGCGCCGTGATGCGTCTGTTGAGGAAATCACCCATTTGATCCACAGAGGGGGCATCATGGAGGCCTATCCGGGTGTCCAGAAACGGCTTGAGCATGCCACGCAAGAAGCGATCAAGCGGAATTTTTACCGTCCACAAGATGGATTGCCAGCAGATTCTTTCGCTGATGAGTACCTCGCCTTCGGCCTTGATATCCTCTATGGCGTCCGCTCTCATCGTTCCTATAACGGCATGCCACTCAAACCCGAAAACCTCAAAATCATCGATCCGGAGCTGTATGATATCCTATCGTTTCTCTTTCCTTCCCGGGAGGAGTTCTTTAGAGAAATGGGATGGGAAGAAGATATTACAAGGAATACGAGGCACTAACATCAATTTAAGGTCAATACAACAAAAATACAATAACTCTCAGGAGGACAACCATGGAATATCGAACATTTGGATAACCTGATTCCCGTTTTGGAAATAATCCTGTTAAAGATATAATCTTGAGTATCATCCCAACTCCCAGAATTTTTGGACAAACCAAGGGAGTAAGATAAAAATAAAATTATTATGGAATCCCGAAAGACTGTCAGAAAACACCGTCGACTAAAACGCAAGTGGCTTTATGCTGTCGTTTCAATGACGGTTGTTCCCTTTCTCATCCTTGTTGGGACTGAACTAGGATTACGTTTAGCTGGACTTGGCTATCCCACAAGCTACTTTATTAAGAAAAAAAACGACAATGTGTATTTGAGTAACCAAAGGTTTGGATGGCGCTTTTTCTCACCTCGTTTGGCTCGACACCCCTTCCTTCTCTCTCTGCCACAAGAGAAGCCTGCAGATACATATCGCATTTTTGTGCTGGGGGGTTCTGCAGCCAAGGGCGAACCTGACTACTCATTCAACTTCGCCAGAATTCTTGAGAAGATATTATCCAATCACTATCCGGACAAAAAGTTTGAGGTCATCAATACGGCTATGGTGGCCATTAACTCCCACGTTGTCCACGAGATCGCAAAAGACTGCGCAAAGCTCAAACCTGATCTGTTCCTAGTTTATCTCGGCAACAATGAGGTGGTTGGGCCTTTTGGAGCAGGAACAATCTTTCAGTCTTTTTCCCCAAACTTGACCATGATCCGAGCAAGTTTATGGGTCAAATCTTTGAGGATCGGCCAATTGCTCGATACATTGATTCAGAATCTGTTCAGCAAGGAACAAAAAAACAGAGTATGGAGAGGGATGGAGATGTTCCTGGAAAACCGAATCCCCTTTGATGATCCTCGTCTCGAGAAGGTGTATTCCCATTTCAAGAGGAATCTTGATGACATTATCGACAAGGGGCGTGAATCAGGAGCTAAGGTGATTGTGTGTACAGTGGCAACAAATCTTAAAGATAATGCTCCATTTGCGTCAATGTAT
>JAPVWE010000132.1 GCA_028572035.1 Desulfobacteraceae bacterium
TGTACGTTTTAACCTTTGAACCTCTGAACCCTTGAACCTCCCAACCCTGAACCTCTGAACCTTGAACCCGTGAACGGTTACAAACAAGTATCATAAACTTGATTTACCTGCAACTCAGGCTGATATCGCAAATTTGGAGCCCGGTTCAATAATCTAGAGACATAGCAGGTATTCACAATTTGAAAAGTAAACTTGGGTTAACTACAAACACTTACTGTTGCTTTATCTCCACTGTACATAGCCATTCTCACAAGAATTCAGTCCACTGGCGAAAATGGATGGATCCGGAAATCTGATATCCCGATATATTCGTTCCTCATTTCGGGCGTGCCCTCACGATTCTTATCAAAACAATGATTATCAAGTCTTGAATTATCAGTTTTTGAAAAATCATGTATTAAAAGAGTTTTGAATACCAGTATATGGCGTTTCCGAAAACTGAAGATACCGCGAGGGTATCAAAAGCTCAACCCCCGTGAAGAGACCATCCCAACTCTTAAATTGACTGAAATGGATTTGACTTCTGATTTCTACCTGAGGTCCTGCGCCTTGCCAATTATCGGATCATACTAGATTTTTGTTGCAAATCAACAGAATTGATGAGGAGCCAGGATAGCAGATACCATCTTGAAATATGCGGTTGTAATAGTCGTGATCCGATCATATAAGAGTTCTACGGAGCCCTTCATTTTGGCGGGCAGGTTTTAGAATGGTATTGAAGTCTCCAATACCATAGGTATACTGAAATTTGATCAGTTTTCAGTATAGGCACGAAATCAAAACATAGAATATCACAGATCTAAAAGGTCAATTTAGAGGCAATGAATATTGTAATATCTGGAATATAACTATTGAATATTATGGCTTCAGTATGAAATATGTTGGCCATCAATAAAATTGACAAGCCTTATCGATCATGTTATTGTCATACGAAATAATATCGATTGAGGTTTTGACATGCAAACTGTAACCGTATCACCAAAATATCAAGTCGTTATACCAAAAGCAGTCAGGGAGGCATTGCATCTTCGCCCCGGTCAAAAAATGCAGGTTGTAGAATATGATGGGCGGATCGAACTTATTCCAGAACGAGATATTAAAGAGCTCCGCGGGTTTCTGAAAGGCATAAATACGGAGTTCGAACGAGAGGAAGATAGAGTATGAATATTGTCGATTCTTCAGGTTGGCTTGCATATTTTGCGGATGAGCCGAATGCCAAACATTTCCTAACCCCTTTGAATGACACGGCTTCGCTTGTTGTTCCAACGGTAACGATATATGAGGTCTTCAAGGTAGTTCTTCGAGAGTCCAGTGAGAATGAAGCGTTACAAGCAGCCGTTGCTATGCGAAAAGGAACGGTTGTGGATCTAACAGCTTTACTGGGGATTGCTGCCTCAAAACTAAGTTTGGAGCATAATCTTCCAATGGCTGACAGTATTATTCTCGCAACAGCAAAAGAATTCGACGCTACCATTTGGACTCAAGATTCACATTTTGAGAATATAGGCGATGTGAAGCATTTCCCCAAGAAATAAGTGAATGGCCAGCCCGTTACCCGGGTTATGACCATCGATTAGCTGCTATAAATGGAAAGTCTCCCGCAAGCCTCCTGGCTTACCGTTACTATTCGTAACATGGACTGGCTGGGTGCATATTCATCATGAACTAAACAATTTCAGATAGCCCCAACCTATTGCATATTTCAATCGCAATCAATTCAATTCTATAGGAATTTCCTTTTCGGACACAGATGAACCCTGTTGAATTTCCCATAGGGAATCCTATTCAACAGGGTGAACGCAGATTATTTCCGAATTCTCCCGAAGCGATCCCGATCCCATCGGGACGGGGCGGGTTCCCTCATTCGGAACTCGGAAGCAGGATTTTTGGATTTATGAATAATGATTTTATCTGTGTATATCTGAGAAAATCTGCGTCCCATTTAACTTGAAGCAGGGGGTCGAAGATTCCAACAAAATACTGTAAGGCGACCTCAAAGTCTCCATCCGGAAGTTGCATAATCAAGTCTCAGTTACTACACTTTAACGTTATATTAGATGCCCAGGCTTTTCTTAGCAGATTGCAATTGATCCTGAGCAAATTCCCATCTTCCTATCAACTCATTTAATTTATCCCTAACCTCCCTATATTCATTCAGGGATAATAAGCTCTTACTCTTATCTCCGAAAATATCTGGATCCGAGAGTATTTTCTCCAGTTCTGCTTGCCTTTTCTCCAGACCAGCGATTCTCTCTTCAAATACGGTCAATTTGTCCTGAATGGGTTTGAGGGTTGCCCGGATCAGCATCCGTTTTTCGGCCTCTTCTCTTTTTTTTACCTTTCGCCTCTTTTTTTCTTTACCGAATAATACCTGAGCCTGCTTCTCATCAAGGGCTACCAACGGCATTTTGGAAACACTTTCCAGGTGATCATAGTATTCATTGAGGTTGCCCGGGTATTCTTCAATACCCTCTCCTTTTATGTCCCAGATCTTTGTGGCCAGCCTGTTGACAAAGGACTGGTTATGGGAGACAAAGATCAGTGTGCCTCTGTAATCAGCTAAGGCATCTATTAAGATCTCTGATGATATGAGATCCAGATGATTTGTAGGTTCATCCATCAACATAAGATTTCCAGGTTTTACGAGTAGTTTTGCAAGTGATACCCTGGCCTTCTCTCCACCAGACAGTATTCCTATTGACTTGTCCACATCATCACCTGAAAAGAGAAAGGCACCGCACACACTCCTTACAAAACCTGTTGTTTCATCGGGTACAACCTGACTCACCTCCTGGACTATTGTCTTTCTGGAATCCAGCATATCAAGGTGGTGCTGGGCAAAATAACTCATGGTCACCTTGTGTCCAAGCGTTATCTCGCCGTGGTCTGGTTCGATCTCGCCTGCCACTATCCTGAGTAGTGTTGTTTTACCTGAGCCATTGGGACCTATAATGGCTATCCTCTGGCCCCTCAATACAGTGAGATCAACGTCGGTATAAAGATTTTTCTTGTTAAAACCTTTTGAAACCCCTTTGATTGTCACCACCACTCTTCCAGTCCTGGCAATAACAGGGAAAGAGAAATGCATGCTCCTTTGGGGCCGGTGAGATTCAACGAGCTCCATTTTTTCGAGCACTTTAATTTTGCTCTGCACCTGTCTGGCCTTTGTGGCCTTATACCGGAACCGTTCAATAAATTTCTGGGCCTCTTTTATCTTTTGTTCCTCATTTCTGGCCCGCCGCAGGCGGATTAGTCTTTCCTCCTCTCTGGCCTTCAGGTAAAAATCATAATTTCCCCTGTAGCTTTTCACACCTTCTGGCTCAAAGCTTATGATGCGATTCATCTGCCTGTTGAGAAAGTCCCTGTCATGGGATACAAGAATTATGGCACCCTTATAGGTTTGAAGGAATTGCTCCAACCAGTGTACAGAAGGGATATCAAGGTGATTGGTCGGTTCATCCAGCAAAAGCAGATCAGGTCTTTGATAAAGAAGACCTCCAAGAACTGCCCTCATCTTCCATCCTTCGCTCAGGGATGCAGTAGGGATATCAAGATCCCCGGGTTGAAAGCCTAAACCGGCCAGGATCTGTTCGGCCTCATGGGACGGGAATTGCATATCCAGATAGCTCATCTCCTGGTGTAGTTCAGCAAGCCTCCCGGCCAGCTTCAGTTGGTCATCTTTGTGCCGGATATTTTTCAGCGAGTCCTCTGTCTGCATTATCTCGTTTCTGAGCCTCACCCTTCCCGGTATAGAATCCAGGATAGATTGGAGAACCTTACCGGATAATGCAGCACGAACATCCTGGGGTAGATATCCGATCCTGATGCCACTCCCTGTCATAATCCCGCCACTGTCAGGAGAAATCTCCCCGGCTATAAGTCTCAACAGTGTCGTTTTGCCGGATCCATTTGGTCCCACAAGGCCTATCCTGTCTCCAGGCTCCACCTGAAGTCCTATTTCATGAAAAAGTTTCCTCCCCACAAAGGCGAGGGAAAGTTTAGAGATAATTACAAGGCTCATAATTTACAAAAGCAAGTGAACTAAAGTGAGCTAAAGTTTAAAGGTAACTACTCAGCCACCAAGACACTAAGTCACTAAGCAGAATTATTCTTTTAATACCCTTTTTGATGAGGCGCACATTAAGTTACCGCACCCACTCTGCCTTCCCCCTTCTTTGTGTCCCTGCCCCAGACCTGGCTTTCGTAGACCTTAGAACTATATGAAGTCGTCGCGCCAGGGCGGGCTTGGTACCTTGGTGGCTACCTGAACAGTTACAATTGTCTTAACTTTAGGCACTTCAAACTTTAGTCACTTTAGACACTTCTTATAATTACTTCCGCCAGTATGCAGGGGCAAGCATAATGATAACCGTATATATCTCAAGGCGGCCGAGGACCATACAGAAGATCAGGGTCCATTTGCCCGGATCAGGA
>JAPVWE010000133.1 GCA_028572035.1 Desulfobacteraceae bacterium
GTGTCTTGGTGCCTTTGTGGCAAGATGCCTGAAAGGGAAGAAGATGATCCCAAGAGATATCGCTAATGAGTTTGATCAATGTATTAAATGTGGTCTTTGTATGGCAACCTGCCCTGTCTGCAAAGAGCTTCTCCTTGAAAAGTATACACCAAGGGGCAAGATTCAGTTGGCCAGATACTATGGCCAGGGAAAACTGGATCTAAGCGATCATTGTCGGGATATCTTTGCAGAATGCCTCCTGTGTGGAGCATGTACGGTGACCTGTCCAAGCGGGGTGGATCTCAATAAGGTTTTTATCAGTATGCGGGAGGAGACTGCGAAAGAGAGAGGTCTTCATCACAACATGGAGGAGGCGGTGCGCTCCGTTGTTGTTAACCATAACATCTCTGATGAGGATAACTCGGAGAGAGCAGAGTGGAGGGATTACCTGAAAGGCCTTCCAGACCATGGGTACCAGAAGGATAAGGCAGAGGTAGTGTACTTTGTGGGCTGTGTCGCATCCTTCTTTCCTATGGTTCAGTCAATCCCCCAAGTCCTTGTACGAATCCTGGAGTCGGCTCATGTGGACTTCACCATCCTGGGAGGGGAGGAGTGGTGTTGCGGCTTTCCCCTGATTGGGGCAGGAGTTCCTGAAAAGGCCCAGGAGATGATGGAACATAATCTGGAGAAGGTAAAGGCGTTAGGGGCCAAGAAGGTGGTTTTTTCTTGTCCTTCCTGCCACCGAACCTGGAAGGAACATTATGATACAGACCTGGAGCTTTTTCATTCGACCCAACTTATTGAAAGGCTGATTGAGGATGGGGTCATCCCTTTGAGGGAAGTGAACACCACGGTTACCTACCACGACCCTTGCGATCTGGGTAGAAAGGGGGGTGTGTATGATGCGCCGAGGAAGATACTGAAGTCCATTCCTGGCCTTAGCCTGGTAGAACTGGAAAACAACCGCGCCCTGAGTGTCTGCTGTGGCGGTGGCGGTAATCTGGAGATGGCGGACTCTGGTCTCTCCGAAACCGTGGCCCAGAAAAAGATCGAGGAGATCCAGCGAACCGGTGCCAAAACCATTGTGACCTCCTGCCAACAGTGTGTCCGGACCATCAAGGCCAGGGTTAGAAGGCAGAGGGCCGATCTCAACGTATTGGACATTACAGAATTAGTACTCCAGGCAATGTCTGATGATTGATCTCCGGGTGTGATTCACGGAAAGAAAGGTTGAATTTTGTGTCGAAGATAAGGCTACCGTACTTGAAGAAAACGATAGCCTGTATTTCGACTCCAGCAAACTGCATGGTTACCGGGCCATGGGGCGCCATCCGTGCAGGGCGATGGTAGTCGTTTATAATAAGATGCTTTAGACTATCGTTTAAGAAAAAGGGGGGTTTGAATGATTGAGATACGATTCCATGGGCGGGGCGGTCAGGGCACAGTAGTTGCCTCAATTCGTTGCGTGACCACATAGGTCCCGATAATCCCGCAGGCGATGCTTGCGAGGATCCCCCTCAAGAGGGCATATTGGAGAAAGGTCTGCTGCTGTTGGTCAGTTAGGTTTCACTCCTTTCTTTTACAAACAGAAGGGGAAAAACAATATCGCTTACACAACACGGTATCCATACAGCCAAAAATAGAAATAGAAAGATTCCAATGTAAGCTATTATATTCGTGTTATCTCCTAGTGCCATAATCATATGGAAAAGTGATGCCCAGGTGCTTAAGAGGACATGGCCTGCATGAGGGAATTTGGTAGCAGGTCTAAAGTAGGAGATAGCGATTCCTAGGAATGCTAGTGGATTTACGAGCCACCATTTTTCAATAAAGCCAATATGAATCTCCCTTTTAGGCAGATTCAGCAATATCTCTCCTAAGAAAGGAATTATGGAATCACTTACAGTAGCTATGCCTATAGAACCCGTATAGCCTATGACCAACAGAGCCGGGAGAATATAACCATCTTTCATGCTCTTATGTTTATGAATTTCAAAAATGGACGAAGTGACTAACGCGCTTAATAATACATGGACGGGGTGGAGTATGTAGAATATTGTGAAGGAGGTGTGGGAGGGCAGCTGATAAAATAAAGCCATAACCATTATTCCCGTAAAAGCGCCGAAAGAAGTAAAAGGAGCGTGATTTTTTAACTCTTTTCCTATTTGTTTCAACATTTACTTACTGTTTCATGTAATACAATACGTCTTAACTCAACATTATACCCTCAAGCCTTCAGGCAAAATGCTACCTTCACCACCATTTATCCCCGCTTTTAGACTTGTCTAAACAAGAAGGCGAATTTTTTGTCAATATTACGCATGCCCCGAGAGAGATATCAATGGGTCTCCCCTCCATGAGCCTCCTAGCAATCACTCCTCATCGATTCCATCCTACGTTCGCTAAGGCCGATTCTCGTAGCTGTCTGTTATTCGCGATCCATTTGGCAGACGAGAAATCTCTCGTGGCAGTCGTCGCAACTTTTGACAACATGACCGACCGCAAAATCGTCCCAGTGGCTTTTCTGGTTTGGGGTCAGAGTCCCGGAGCCATTGCAGAGGGGGCAGATGCTTCCCAGTGCAGCCATGATTGACGCCCTGATAAATCCGGAACGGTTAGGAATGTTTTTAATTACCTTGAGCAAATCTTCATCTACCTTGAATGTAATGATCTCCTGCTTTTTTTTCATAGGCTTACAACCCTCATCTGAATTACTATCGTATTATTATGTATTACCAATTCGTATTATTACTATGTATTACCACTTTGTCAAGGTTCTTTTATTGGGGTTCTTAATACCCCGTCCGCTTGCGGCGGGGTAATTGATCAGGGAAGCTGGTATATTTTGTGATTATTTTTCCCTTGACACACAAATACTTTTTTACTTATATTCGCACCTGCCAAAAGGGAATTCCTATCACAATCAATATGGGAGGAAAAGATGAAAAAATTTTGGCTTCTTTTACTTCTTCTTTATTTGGTGTGCGCTACGAGCCTTGCCAGAGGTGAGACCAAGCCGCATTCCACCATACCCCAGGGGGCATTTGTGATCGTCTCTGAGTGGTCACTGGATGGCGACACCCCTAAAGGATTCGAAAAGGAGATCAAGGTAGGACTGCCTCAGGTAGAGCTGGAGAATGGTTGCATCAGGCTTTTGAGCAAGGAATCTTCCTACGGCCTCAAGAAGAAGGTAAAATTCTCCGTCAAGGATTATCCCTACGTGCACTGGTCCTGGCAAGCGCGCACATTGCCCAAAGGGGGTGACTTTCGCAAAAAGCAAACGGACGATCAAGCGGGTCAACTCTATCTGCTTTTCCCTCGTTTTCCTGCCAAGCTGAATACCAGAATACTGGGATACCTCTGGGAAAACGAGACACCTAAAGGCACAAGTGGAACGAGCACCGCCTGGTCAAAGCTCAGATGCATAGTCCTTAGAGATAAGACTGATCCCCTGGGGGCCTGGTATAAGGAGTCCAGGAACGTTTATGAGGACTATGAGAGACTATTCAAAGAAGAGCCTCCCAATTTAGGAAGCGTGGCTTTGTATATAAATTCCCAGCATACGGCCTCAGATGCAGAAATCCTTTATGGCCCCATATACTTCACACGTGAGCCATAACTACTCCCCCATAGAGTATATCACATCCAATTAACCTACCCTGCCAATTTGTTGGTCAGGCCCTTTGCAAAAGGCTCTCATTAAGTGATTCAAACAATTTGACACTAATCCCCCAATTGCTTATTCTATATCTATCCAAACTCTGAATAAGCTATGACCATCCGCAAAGTTCTCATATTTACCCCAATTTTGGTTATATTTTTCTTGCTCCAGTCCTATTTCTGGGTACCCACCTATGAACAGCAGTCACGTGGCAATCCCGAGCGTCTTAACGAATACATTACCGCATCCATCGGTGATGCCAGCATCCTGAATCCCATCCTCTCGGCAGACTCTGCCAGCAGCGATATCGGTTCCATGGTATTTGAGGGTCTGATTGACCGGGATGAAGAGCTTCGCTTCAGGGGGCGTCTTGCCACCTCCTGGGATATCTATGAAGAGGCCTTTTTCTATGTAAATGAGGATGCTCACATCCCTAATGTAGGAAAAGCAGGGGCTAAAGGGATAGTTGAGTTCCTCAGGAGGGCCAAGGCTGGGCATTTGCCGACCAGTGTGGGAGTAAGGGCCTCTCTGGATAACACCAGGGAGATTTCTGTCATTCCAGCCAGAGAATTTTCAGTAACACGGCATGAGAAAAAGACAAAGGCAGATCACGAAGAGACAGAGGTGAAAATCAAGGCCACTGCCCCGGACAGGATCAAACTGGTCTTACGTAGTGTAGATCAAGGTCTTTTTCAAAA
>JAPVWE010000134.1 GCA_028572035.1 Desulfobacteraceae bacterium
GAAGCGGCACGCTGAGGCCCCCTGTTAGAGGGCATGAGGTAAAAAAAGACATCTCCATGCTCATGCGTCTCACCAAGGGTAACTATTTGGCCTTGAGTAAAGGCCAGGAGTAGTTTTCAAAGAGCTAAAATGTTACAAAAAAGCAATGTCTACAAAATTAATCTTGATTAGACATGGGGAAACAGAGTGGAGTTACCAGAAAAGATATTGTGGTTTTACTGATATAGATTTAAATGAAAAAGGCAGGTGGCAAGCGAGAAAACTTCTTAAAAGATTAAGTAAAGAAAAGCTCCATAAAGCTTATTCGAGCGATATGAAAAGAACACTTCAATTTGCTAAAATAGTTCTTAAAGATATGCCAGTAGAAGAACTTTCACATCTTCGGGAGATAAACTTTGGCATTTTTGAAGGTTTAACATATCAAGATGTCATGGAAAAGCATCCCCTGGTTTATAGAAAATGGTTAGAGAATCCTCTCGATATTATTATCCCCCAGGGTGAAAGTTTAAATAGTTTGGCAGGAAGGGTGAGAAAAGCATTGAGAAGAATTTTATCTCAAAATAGTAATAAAACAGTTGCTGTTTTTACCCATGGAGGTCCCATAAGAGTAATTTTATGCGATATTTTCAAAGTAGACCTAAAAGAAATCTGGCAGATAGAGCAAGAGTTAGCCAGTATAAGTATAGTTGAGTTTGTTAAAGGAAGAGGCAGGATTCGCCTATTGAACGATACCTCATATCTAAATGGGTAAGATTATATTTATCCTTTAAAGATGGGATTAGCTCCACGAATTCTATCTCGAAAGTAATTTGAAAATGACTATAGAGATATCATAAAGTTATAGATATCGCGGATGCAAGATTATGAAGAATAAGGTTAAGGGGATAATCTCCCTGACCCCTTCCAGCAAACAGATTCTTTTTTTTCTTGGATTAGGACCAAAAGTGGTAAGGGTTGCTCATAACCCACCTCAAAGCCTGCCTGGGGAACCGATATGCAGAAAATCCATATGATTACTATTTTACCTTTCTTTCTGTATTGACTTTATATTGGACATCGATTATTGTTTAACACAACATCTTGTGGAAAATGCCAGGTAGTCATGGCCTGAAAGCTAGTCTCCTCTAGTGGCTGGACGTGGCCCCATCTTGTGGAGGCCACCTGGTGGATGAAGGCATGTATGGAGAGAAGATATTATGTTTACTGAGATAGAAAAAAGAGATGGTACGATAGTGGCCTTTGAGGCTCAAAAGATTACCAACGCCATTGCCAAAGCTGGAAAGGCAACAGGAGACTTTGATGAGAAGGCTGCCAAAAGGCTTACTATCAAGGCTTTGAATTTAGCCCAGTCCGCCTTCGGAGGAGTGGCAAAGACCCCAACAGTAGAAGAAATTCAGGATATTGTAGAGGAGGTGTTGCTTTCCTCTACGTACCGCAAAACTGCCAAGGCATATATTATATACAGGGATCAGCATGCAAGAATCAGAGAAATTACCAACAAGGCAAGTGTGGAACTGGTGGATCAATATCTTAAGAGGACAGACTGGAGGGTTAATGAGAACAGCAATATGGCATTTTCCCTCCAGGGATTGAATAACTATGTTTCCTCAGAGGTTAGCAAGGTCTATTGGTTAAATGAAATCTACTCTCCAGAGATCAGGGAGGCGGATATACAGGGTGATTTTCACATTCATGACCTGAACCTCCTCTCTGTTTATTGTGTGGGCTGGGATCTATTTGACTTACTGGTTGAGGGATTCAGGGGGGTATGGGGAAAGGTAGAAAGCAAGCCTGCCAGACACCTCAGGAGTGCATTGGGGCAGATCGTGAATTTCTTTTATACACTTCAGGGAGAAGCGGCAGGTGCCCAGGCATTCTCTAATTTTGATACCTTGCTGGCACCCTTTATAAGATTCGACGGATTAGAGTATAAAGGCGTAAAGCAGGCATTACAGGAGTTTATCTTTAATATTAATGTGCCTACAAGGGTTGGATTCCAGACCCCTTTCACCAATGTTACACTGGACCTCACCGTACCTAAATACTATGCAGACCAGGGTGTCATTATTGGCGGTCAGGCACAGAATACTGCCTATAGGGACTTTCAGAAAGAGATGGATTTGTTTAACAAGGCCTTCTTAGAGGTAATGGCAGAGGGAGATGCCAGGGGAAGGGTCTTTACCTTTCCCATTCCGACATACAATATTACCGAGGAATTTGACTGGGAGAATCCTATTCTCGATGATCTGTGGGAGATGACAGCCAAATATGGGGTCCCCTATTTCTCTAATTTTGTTAATTCAGACATGAACCCCGAGGATGCAAGAAGTATGTGCTGCAGGTTGAGAATAGATAATCGTCAGTTAGAAAAGAGGGGAGGCGGGCTCTTTGGTTCAAATCCTTTGACAGGCTCTGTTGGTGTTGTAACAATCAATATGTCAAGGATAGGTTATCTAAGTGGTAGTCCTGCCCGCAATGCTTCGCAAGGCAAGGCAGGCGGGGAGGATGAATTTTTTAGACGGCTTAAGAATTTGATGGTCCTGGCTAAAGAAAGTCTGGAGATTAAGAGGAAGATTCTGGAGAGATTCACAGATGATGATCTTTATCCTTACACAAAATATTATTTAAGGAATGTAAAGAAGAGATTTGACGAATATTGGAAGAATCATTTTTCGACAATCGGGCTAGTTGGAATGAATGAGGCCTGCCAAAACTTCCTTGGTGAGACTATTGGTGATAAAGAGGGGAAGGAATTTACCACAAGGGTCTTAGATTTTATGAGGGAAGTGTTGATAGATTTTCAAAAGGAAACAGGGAATAACTATAACCTTGAAGCTACCCCAGCAGAAGGAACCTCATACAGTCTGGCAAGGATTGATAAGGAAACGTATCCTGACATAATATCTTCAGGCGAGGGAGAGAGAGGCCAATTTTTCTATACCAATTCTACCCATCTACCAGTCAACTTCACAGATGATGTTTTCGAGGCCCTGGATTTGCAGGATAGCATCCAGCAGAAATATACAGGAGGAACGGTATTTCATATCTATGCAGGTGAGAGGATTGATAACGCCCTTACCGTTAAATCATTGGTACGAAAGATCTGCGACAATTATCATCTCCCTTATTTTACTTTTACCCCTACATTCAGTGTCTGCCCTGCTCATGGATATTTAAATGGAGAACATGAGGTCTGCCACAAATGTGGTGCTGAATGTGAGGTTTACTCCCGGGTGGTTGGTTATCTCAGGCCTTTAAAACAGTGGAACGGGGGAAAACAAGAGGAATTTAAAGTGAGAAAAATGTTTAAGGTTTGAGGTGTGATTATAGGGGGTTTTCAAAGATTTTCTCTCATCGATTATCCAGATAAAATCTGTGCCATTGTATTTACGCAGGGATGCAACTTCAGATGCCCTTACTGCCATAACCCAGAGCTTGTCAGCCTCCGGCGGAAAAGGTCAGTCCCTGCCGCTGGTGGCTTAGAAGAGCAAGAGATATTATCATTCTTAGATAAGCGGAAGGGAAAACTTGATGCCGTGACCATAACGGGCGGGGAGCCTCTTCTGCAGCCTGATTTAGATAATTTCTTATTAGCGGTAAAGGGATTGGGGTATCTGGTTAAACTGGATACCAATGGGAGCTTTCCTTTAAGGTTAGAAAAGATAATAGAATCTAAATCCATAGATTACATTGCTATGGATATAAAAACATCTCTGGATAAGTATGAATATGTGATTAAGAGAAAGATAGAGAAGAATGGGATTCTTGACAGTATCAGACTGATTATGGATTCAGGCCTGGATTATGAATTCAGGACCACTGTTGTTCCGTCCTGCGGCGGATTTGAAAAGGGTGATTTTCTCAAGATCGGCCAGTTAATAGAAAACTCCCGTTTGTATGTGTTGCAAAGGTTTGTTTCCTCCAAGACCTCAGCTGATCAATCCATAGATATGCGAAGTTGCTCCGATGAAGAGATGGACTCCTTTAAGGAAATTATGCAAGGTTTTGTTCAGAGATGTGTTGTGAGATGATTTGTATACTTGCAGGCATCTACTCCGAGAGTGCCATCTCGATCTCATCCAAAACCTTTTCTGCGGCCTCAATCGGTTTTTCGGCAGCCCGAATAGGCCTGCCAACCACTAAATAATCGGCTCCCCCTTTTATTGCCTGATAGGGAGTGATAATTCTCTTTTGATCATCCTTTCCTGCCAGAGACCATGCAGGTCTGATACCCGGGGTAACCACGATAAAATCCTTTCCCAGTTCAGCCTTGACTCTTTCAACCTCCAGACCGGAGCAGACAACACCGGAACAGCTGGCCTCCTTGGCCATT